>JANQNL010000022.1 GCA_028279585.1 Thermoplasmatota archaeon | reverse complement strand
TTCACGCCGACGGATCGCTCATCGCAAAGGCGAACAAGACCCCTAAAAGGGGCGACTCCGTCAACGATGGCCAGAACAATCTGGTAGGCGTCGTTCACGACGTCTTCGGGCCTGAGAACGCACCTTACGTTTCCATTAAACCGCGCGGAGACAAAAAGAGCCTGCACAGGCTCGTGGGAGAGGCGGTATACATTGGGGAAAGGAGGAGAGGAACATGGACAACCAAGGAAAAAGCAAAGAAGCCGAGAACGTGACCGTGGACGAGATCACGCGGTGCCCAGAATGCAACGGGACCCACATAGTCAGAGACTATGATAGGGGTGAGCTCGTTTGCGAGGACTGCGGACTTGTTCTCGATGATCACTTCATTGACCAGGGTCCAGAGTGGAGGGCCTTCGACGCCGAACAGGGCGAGAAGAGGGCCAGGACCGGTGCGCCAATGACGTACACCATCCACGACAAAGGTCTTTCAACAGAAATTGGTTGGAAGAACAAGGATTCTTACGGCAAGTCCATCCCTACCAGGAACAGGGCACAGCTGTACAGACTGAGGAAGTGGCAGAGGAGGATCAGGGTATCCAACGCTACAGAGCGTAACCTCGCCTTTGCGCTTTCAGAGCTTGACCGTATGGCCTCTGGCATGGGACTCCCAAGGAACGTCAGGGAGACCGCAGCCATGGTCTACAGGAAGGCAGTGAACAAGAACCTCATCAGAGGCCGCAGCATCGAGGGAGTTGTGGCAGCATCCCTCTACGCAGCATGCAGACAGTGCAACGTCCCAAGGACGCTGGACGAGATAGCAGCGGCATCCAGGGTGGGAAGGAAGGAGATCGGCAGGACCTATAGGTTCATGACCAGGGAACTGCAGCTCAAACTCATGCCTACCTCCCCACAGGACTACATCTCAAGGTTCTGCTCCGAGCTTAAGCTGTCCGGAGAGGTCCAGTCGAAGTCGATAGAGATCCTCAAGGCAGCAGACAACAAGGAGCTGACCTCTGGCCGTGGCCCAACAGGCGTCGCAGCCGCAGCCATCTATATCGCATCCATCCTGTGCAACGAGCGCAGGACCCAGCGTGAGGTGGCAGACATCGCCGGTGTCACTGAAGTTACCATCAGGAACCGGTACAAGGAGCTCACAGAGCGCCTTAACATCGAGATCGCTTTGTAAGCGCTCGGTGATGGTTTGCACGCTGTTAGCGTGCAAACCCTTTTCTCATTTTTAAGGTCGAGCGAACGCTCTGGGTCACCTTACCGTATGTATCGCCTGGACGATGTTGACCCTTGTGGCTTTGAACGCCGGAATCATCGAGAAGATGAGGCCGGATACCATGACGATCAGCCACATCTGGAAAAGGAATATGGGATCCAATGATGGGAGCGGGTATGCATAGCCTGTGACGTCCGTGATGTACCTGGCCATGAGGAATGCCGTAGCTAGACCTGGGGGTATTCCGAGAAGACCTCCCACCCCTATGAGGACCATGGACTCTCGGAGTACCATGAGGAAGATGGACTTGCGGGAGATGCCTATGGCACGCATCATTCCGATCTGTGGTGTCTTCTCGTGGACGGACATCAGCATGACGGAAGCGACGAACAGCAGACCGATGACCAGGGAGACCGAGGCGACCGAGGTATAGAACACCCTAGCTACAACGTTCCTGTCCTCGATGTCCTTGATGCGGTCAGCCCTTGTGGCAATGCTGTAGTAGGGATACTTTTCTCGCAGCCAGTGTGTGTTGTCGGACAGGTCCTCGGAGTTTCTTAGGTCCTCTGATAGAGCCAAGGACATTCCGAAGATCCTATCCACGACAATGGTGATGTTACCCTGCATGACCACATGGTTGTTGGTGATGTCCTGGAACTCTGAAAGGTGAAGAAGTATCGCTCCACCGAAAAGGTCCTCGAACTCCCCCATTCCAGTGAAATCCGTGGTGAAGATGCCCTGGACCCGGACCTCCTCCACCCTGGTCTCGAACATCACCTCGAACGTGTCACCGAGGTCTATATCGTATCGCTTGGCCAGGACCTTGTCGATGAGTGCCTCTCGGGTCCAGCGACCGGTGTAGTTGTTCTCGTAGTGGGGGTCGCCATGTTCTTCGAACCAACCGTCGAACTCGATCTCGGTGTCCAGAAGGAACATCTTGTTGTCATCGCCGATGAACCGTTCGATGGAGGATGGGATGACACCGATGCCGATGACCGTGATGGGGTCCACTCCAGAGCCGTTCTTGCCTGCGGCCATGAAGTCTGCGGCCATGGGGGAGACGCCGGAGAAGTTCCCCGTGGCCATGAGCTCATCCATTGTGGCGTGGCCGTTCGGGATGCCGTTGCCGTAATCGTAGGTAGTGATGAGGATGTCTTCTTCAGAGGATGCGATGAGACCAACCGCATGCTCGACCATGCCGTTGGCCAGTGTAAGCATCGCCACAAGCAGGACCATTGAAGAGGCTACTGCTATGATGGTCATCGAGGTGCGCCACTTCCTTCGCACGATCTCGCGCATCAGCATCCGGGCACACCTCCTGGTTCACTCACTGCGGACCACCTCCACAGGTTTGATGGAGATGCTCCAGAGGGCTGGGACAAGACCCGCAAGGGTTCCAATGAGAAGGGCCAAAAGGACCATCCTGAGGATGACGAAGATGGAGCTGTAGAAGAGGGTAAGACCCGTGGGTATGGCAGGGAACATCATGGGAACGATGACGTTGAGTACCTCCATCATGACCTTGCCCAGGACCATTCCTACCACCAGACCCATGAGTGAGACGAGCAGGGACTCGGATACAACGAACCGCATGATCGTGAGCCTGGAGATTCCTATGACCCGGAGCAGGCCGATCTCCTTGCTTCGTTCTCGCACGGCCATCATCATGATGGTTGCGATGAAGATGAGGCTCACACCAATGGTAACCCAGACCACCATGAGCGCGAAGTTATCGAAGATGGATGTGAAGATGGACGTCTGCTCGTAGACATCCTCCCGTGTGTAGACCGTGAGGTTCTGGTTCAGTCCATTGGGGGAGGTTATCCAATCCTTGACATCGTTCTCTGTTCCCGGGTCCGTCCTCAGGTAGATCCTGTGGATGGGGTCTGCGCCGATCTTTCCTGCCACGAACTGAGCCTCGGACAGGTGCATCCAGACCAGGAAGTTGCCCTGGTCCCCGGAGTTGTCCGCCTGTATCCCGACGACCTCGAAAGGTACACTGGTGGTCACCCAAACCTCCAGCTCTTCCTTGTCCACCGGTAGCTGGCGGTTCATGAAGACCACATCCCCGACACCGATCTTGAAGTACTGTGCAACCGCCGGGTCCACGACGATCTCCTGGGTGAACTCAGGGACCTCACCTCCCTGGATCATCGACGCGTTCACATCGAAACGTTTAGGTGTTTCATAGAACGGGTCCCCATCGGTCTCGAACCATTGGCCATCCGTCAGATGGTAGCCACCGAAGTACTCCTCCCGTTCAGGGATGATGCCCACGGCGGTGATACCACTGATCCGAGAGGACGAGGACATGAGGTACATGATATCCGTGAACCTGGGGGCCGAGGCGATGACGTCATCGTTTGCATACATCGAGTCCGCTAGCTCATGGCCGAACGGCATTGCAGCGTAATTGGGTAGAATGGGAGTGGTGGATCCCGGCATCACGAACAGGTCGATGCCGCGATCGTCAAGCATCTGGCGCATGGAGTGGTCGATGCCTTCGGAGAGGGAGAACATGGTCATGGTCAGGGCTATGGCCAGGGAGATGCCGAGGACGGTGAAGCTCGTCCTCATCTTCTTCTTTGCAAGGGACCGCAGGACGTAGCCCATGTGTGAGAGAAAGGTTCCAGAGGGTATAAATGTCCCCCCATTTGCGGAAGTGTTATTGCCCCCTTGTCCGATTCAACCTCAATGAAAGCCGTCCATGTGGCCAAGGAGTATCCCCCCTACGTTTACGGTGGAGTAGGGATACACCTCAAGTACCTGACAAGGGCACTGGCCAAGTTACCAGACGTGGACATCGAGGTCCGTGCCTTCCACGGCGTGGACCAGCATTACAGGCCCCCGACCATCAAGATGGAGGGGACGCCTTACGTCACCTATTACTGCCCACCGTGCAGGTTCATCTCATACCAGTACTCACAGGTGCTGGACTCCATGCTTTTGGACCTGGACTGGGCGTCCGAGCCCACGGATGCTGACATCTTCCATACCCACACGTGGTATGCGAACTTCGTCAACGTCATGGCAAAGAGACTGCATGACGTGAAGACCATCTCTACAGTGCACAGCCTGGAACCGCTCCGCCCTTGGAAGGCCGAGCAGCTCACCGCTGGTGGGCATGCATTGAGCTCATGGATGGAGAGCACTGGCCTGCAGGATGCGGACAAGGTCATTGCAGTGTCTGCAGGTATGGCCGATGACATCGTCAAGCACATCGGCGTGGAGCGCTCAAAGATCTCTGTGGTCCATAATGGTGTGGACCTCAACGTCTACAGACCAAAGGGATCGGATTCTTCACCGTTCCCTCCAGACCCTGAACTGGAGCGAGCCTTCCCTTATGCTCTGTTCGTAGGTCGTCTGACCAGACAGAAGGGCATCGAGGACCTCATCGAGGCATGGAAGAACGCCGATACCAACGGCCGCAAACTGATCCTTCTCACAGGCAAGGAAGATACATCCGAGCTTATCGAGGAGACCCGCAAGCAGCTTGAGGGTGTGGACGACATCTTCTGGCTCCATAAGCAGCTGTCCGAGCGGGATGTGATAACTCTCTATCAGAACGCAGACCTCTTCGTCTGCCCATCCAGATATGAGCCCTTCGGTATCATCAACCTCGAGGCAATGGCTTGTGGTGTGCCTGTAGTCGCATGTGGTGTTGGTGGGATCAAGGAGGTTGTGACCGATGAGACCGGTATCATGGTTCCCCCCAGGGACCCCACTCATCTTTCCGATGCCATCGAGAAGATGCTCTCTGACGATGACCTTCGGGCCAAGAAGGCTGCGAACTGCAGACCATACGTCGAGGCCAACTTCAGCTGGGACGCAATAGCCCTCAAGACCAGAGAGGTCTACAAGGAGGCTATAGATGGGAATTGAGGAGCGGGACATCTCCTGTCAGGGCCTCACTGTCCAGCAGCTTCTTTCTGACCAGAAACGATTACTTTCTGTATTGTTACCAAAGCTCCAACAGCTTCGGTGGTACCCAGCACCTCCAGAAGACGGATACGAGCTTCTCGACACGTTCATACTCCAAAGCGGGATGGCCACCTACCTTGGGATCTTCCTCCAAGGTGATACAAAGTTGTTCATTCCACTTCGCCTCGGTCGACATCCTGTCGGTCGAGATATCTTCCTTATTAGGTTCGAGACATGCGATGGGGAGGTCTGTATCGAGGAGGCTGATGAGGATCCTGGGTTCTACATGGCCTTGATGGCAAAGGGGCAGGTGGAGACCGCGGCTGGAAAGACCGTGGTCTGGAACCAGTACTCGGACGTCCAGCTTGGCGATGCAGCAGTTGGATTGCTTGACGTCGTGTCCACGAACAAACAGCTTGTGCTCGAAGGGAGTGCAGGTAAGTTCGTCGTGAGGTCATCTCGGGGCCTATCGGTCGCCGGAAAGGAGGTCCAGATGCTCAAGGTCCTCCGAATGTATGGCTTCAAGGAAGGACCCGAGACCACCGGGACGCTCTCCTACGGCGACGAGGTCCTGATGTTCCTGTCCAGGTTCATAGAGAACAAAGGGACGTACTGGGTCGGAAGCATGAACACCATCTCATGCATGCCTGGTGACAAGCAGACCAGGATGATGGAGATCGGCAAGGACCTGGGGGCTGTGACGGCTCGAATGCACAAGGCCCTACTGAACGAAAGCTCCTATGCCATGAGCCAGGATGTTCTGGCCTGGAAGCAGTATTCGATGGGACTGTATGACGAAGCTATCTCAAAGATCGAGGATGTGGACGGTCGTTTGGCCGGTGCCCGGAACAAGGCCGAGAAGCTCTTTTCGGGTATGGACAAGCTCGTTGGGACCAGGATCTGCCTGACCCATCAAGACCTGCACCTCGGTCAGTTCCTAATGGCTGCGGGCGGGCCCATGGTCGTGGACCTGGAAGGGGAGCCCATCAGGAAGGGCCTCAACAACGCCCATCTTTCTCCAGCTCGAGACCTGGCCACCATGCTTCGCTCCTTCGATTACCTCTTCCACATGCGCGCATGCTTCCTTGGTGATGGCATGAGCGAGAGGTCCATTGGCGAGAAGATGATGGAAGCTCGGGACCCTTGGGGACTTAGCGCCCTTCGATCTCTGACCAACGAAGCATTCCTTTCAGGCTACCTCAAGCAGTTCGGTCCAGGAATGGAGCTTGTCTGGCTGGACCCTAAGGTATTGGGTGCGTTCCAGCTCGAGAAGGCATGCTACGAGATCATCTATGAAACTACGTACAGACCGGACATGGCGTGGATCCCAAAGTGGGGCGCGCTGAAACTGTTAGAGACCCACTTTTAATCCTTGTCCCTCTGCCTGGCAAGCTCGAACAATCTGTTTGACCTTACGAGTATAGAGGTCGGAAGTTTCTTCAGCCTATCCTCGAGCTTGTCCAGGAAGATCATCTCGTGCTCCTCGTCCGGAACCTGGAACTCGAACATCACAAGTTCTGCGTCGTGGGAGACCTGCTGGACCAGGTCCATGTACTCACTTATCTTGTTGATCGTGTGGATCTCATAGCGCACGGTGTCCAGGTGGGACTCGATGATGGCATGCTCAAGGACCTTGGTCATCTTCCGCTTCTGGCCTGCGTTCATGACCGCTGTGTGCAGAACTATCCTATGGTCCTTCCACTCATCGTTGAGTGTGATGAGGTATGCGAGAAGGAACTTGAGGTCGGACTCGTCATCGCCCATGGACCACCATACGTCTATCCTGAAGGTCCGCTCGTAAACGTCCTCGACGTAGTTGGGATGTAGGATGAGCATGGACTTTTTGATCCCATCTAGGGTTCTCAACACCTTGCCGAACGGTCTCCAGTTGTCACGGTTGGGCCAGCCCATGAGGATCGTGTTGGACTCTATGCCAGCTATGCCATTGGCCTGGGCGACCAGGGCGACACCGCTGCTGAAGTCTTTTACCACATCCACCTCCGGGAAGTTGACAAAGGAACGTCTGGAGACCAGGGCATTGAGCTCCTTGAGCTTCTTTCTCCGCTTCTCAGCTTCCTGCTCAACATCGCCGTAGACCAGGTGGCAAAAGGTCACGATGTCCTTGTTCGAAAGCCAGTAAGCGAAGTCCACAAGGTCCTCGCCTGTCTTGTCGAGCGTGACGAAGGCCAGGAGGATAGGTCTCCAGTTCCTCCTGTCCATCGGCTGTGCCTTTAGGTTCATTATACCGAGCCTGACCAGGTAGAGCCAGAACCCTCTCCGGATGTCGCCCCATTGGGCCTTGAGCTTCCTGCGCTTGACCAGGAAGTAGATCAAGGCGATCACTGCGATAGCGATCAGAGCGAAGACGACGTTGAGATAGATCATGACTATGAAGCAAGCAGCTGCGCCGATGAGGGAGACGAACCATGGGACGTTGAACTTCGGTCTGTAGGATGGATTGCCGATGAGCTTCTCCAGACCTGCTGCGAGGTTGATCATCCCGTATGTGGCCAGGAAGAACATGGTCAGGATGTCTGCGATGACGTTCAGGTCAGCGATGACTGTTGCGACGAATGCGATAAGGAATGATATGAGAAGAGCGACCACAGGTTCAGTCCGACCCTTTGGCATGAATGCAATGAACGAGTTGAGCTGCTTGGATGGGACCAGGTCGTCCTTTGCCATCGCTTGAAGTGTCCTGGGTGCGCCGAGTATGGAGCCGATGGCCGATGAGATGGTCGCACCCCAGATACCGAAGAGGATGAGTATCCCAAGGCCTGGGAACCCTCCTGCGGAGTTTATCATGACCATTCCACCGTCGTTGAGGAGGCTATCCTCACTAACGCCCACAGCGAACAGGACGGCCAAGACCAGATAGACCGCTCCCCCGACCAAGACAGCGCTGATGGTCCCTCGAGGGAGACTCTTCTCAGGTTTCTTCAGGTCACCGGATAATGAGACGCCTGCCAGGATGCCAGTGACCGCAGGGAAAAACAGCGAGAAGGCGGGTCCAAAACCTGCGAACCCGCTGTTACCGACCAGAACTAGACCACCGGAGCCTGTGTAGTTGGCAGTTGCTGCGAATATCACCAAGGAAATGGCGATCAGTCCCATGATGATGTACTGAACAAAGATCGCTTTCGTGATACCGATGAACGCCAGTCCCAGGACGGCGATGATAATGATGATCGCTACGATCTTGATGGTCACCCATGGAGCGATAATGACTGCGATGCCCTCGGGAAGCTTGTCCACCAGGTAGTTGCCGATGACCATGAAGGACTCTGAAAAACCAAGCACGTACAGAGTGATGGACAAGGTCTGGGCGATATAGAGGGGGATACCTATGGACGCTCCCATCTCCACACCGAACGAGCGGGAGAGCATGTAGTAGGCGCCGCCGGCCTTGATGTCCATGTTCGTTGCGATGGCGGCGATGGACAGGCCAGTGATGAACGTGATGGTAGTGGCCACCAGGATGATGAGTATCATCTGGATGAGGCCGACCTCTCCCACCAGGCCACCCATACGCAGGTACATTATCACACCAAGTATGGTGAGGATGGAGGGTGTGAACACACCGGCGAAGGTGCCTAGCTTCTTTGGGCCTTTTTCGTCTGCCATCTGGGTGCCTCGTTCTGGATATTCGGTGGCCTAGGTCGTGTGAGGATGTGGTCTGAGGTTATAAATACTAATTGGGGATGAATGCGACATAATCTTATACTAATGGTATCATCACATCCTTGTTGAAAGGGTGATGTCCATGGTCAGGTCAACGGCAATCCTTCTAGCATGCGTGTTCATTCTGTCTTCGATCACTATGGTATTGGCAACTACTCCGCCCATAAACGATACAGCCTCATTGAACGAATTGAGGACCTCATATTCAAATCCAGTCCCTCCGACACCAACGACCCGTACAGTTGGGCAAGATCAGACTTATACTACGGTCCAATCTGCACTGGATGCATGTAACAATGGAGATACAGTTAGGATATATGATGGAACTTATCGAGAGCATATTTATCTGAACGCAACGGTTAGTCTTATCGGAAATGGCTCATCTTCTACTATAATAAATGGGAGTTTTACGGGTGACGTTGTGACCATCAATGCTCCCTGGTGTAATGTGACCGATATGACTATCACAGCGTCAGGCAATGTCGATGATGATTGCGGATTGACTTTTCACTTGAACCATACGACCATCAAACGATGTAATATAACAAATTGCCGAATTGCCATCTACCCACGTGAGAGTTATTCTCATTGTTTAATACAGAATAATAATTGCACCAATAATCGACTAGGGATAAAAATGGACGATACCGGTATTGGAGGAAGTATCGATTCCTTGCAGAATGTTACGATCGATGGGAACTTGATCAGAAGAGCGAGGGTTGGCATCAACTCCGATTATACTCAGAATTGCATGATAAGCAATAACACCATCAATAACACAACTCTAATCGGGATTGGTGTAATCGGAAGATGGAATGTTATCGAGAACAATATCGTCAGCTTTGGCCAATTGGGCATCGATATGCGTTGTGAGAACTCAATATTCCACAACAACACCATGAGGGATAATTACTGTGGATTCGAGATGGATGTTAGCTGTGAAAATACCAAAATTCGAAACAACCTGGTTAAAGGTAACTTCTATGCTGGAGAGATCGATCGTGCTGAGCGAAATCATTTCTATGCAAATGATATCATTGGTAATACCTATGGCATTCGGATCCAAGATCACAGCAAGTGGAACAGACTCTATTATAATAATTTCATTAGCAACACGAACTTCAATATGGACAATAAAGACTGGAGTATTGTATTCAATACAACTATAAGAGGAAATTATTGGGACAACTGGACATCACCAGATGCTAACAATGATTGGATCGTTGATAATCGACACTGTGTTGAGGATAATGGGATCGATTATTTTCCATTAACGCTTCCGTATGGGACGATGATCATAACCTCGACCGATGACACTCATTCTCTGGAAGATGAATTGTATTGGAGCCAGTATTCTGTCTTTGCCAAGACATCAACCATGGCATGGAAGGTTAGGTCCAATGCGACTTGGTTGAACATCAGCCAGGTTGGTAATCTCACAGGAAATCCGACCAATGACGATGTTGGATCGTTCTATGTCAATGTCACTGTCGATGATGGAAAAACCTGGGACTTCACCAATTTCACTTTAGAAGTTGAGAATGTTAATGATGATCCTGAAATTATTACCGATGTTATTCCGAACGGTACTAGAAACGTCGATTATGCTGTTTTTATAGAGGTCGAAGATATTGATCCGACTGATGATATTATTAGCTGGTCCATCAAAGATAGCAACGCAGGATTCCTGACAATGGATAGTGGAACAGGTAATCTATCAGGGATCCCCGGTATATCCGACACAGGAGAGAAGTTCATAATCATCAATGTCACTGATGGTCTGGGAGGTTATGATGAGAAGAACTTCACCTTCAGTATCGCTGGAGATAGCAACCCTCCGATCCTCATAGGAATGGATAATGGGGAAGCAATCGAAGATGAAGATTATTGGAATCAATACTCTGTGACAGATATTGATGTCGGGGATACAAATTTCATATGGACATTGAACACCAACGCTGGTTTTTTACACCTTGATACTACAGGGAACCTGTCAGGAACCCCTACTAATGATGATGTTGGAGGATACTATGTGAATGTCACTGTGATGGACCAAACGTTGGAGTTCGATTATGCAAACTTCACATTAAATGTTGTAAACGTTAATGATGATCCTATTCTAAATGGGTCCTTCCCATCTCTGATCTTTGAGGAAGACTTGTTCTGGGCTCAACCCAATGCAACCGATCCAGATCCAGGTGTGACGAATTTCGTTTGGGAATTTAATACAAATGCATCATGGATCGGTTTTTGCACAACATCAGGGAATGCATCCGGGGTTCCAGATGATGATGAGGTCGGTCTCTGGTTCCTGAACTGGACCTTATGTGATGGTCTTGGAGGTGAGACATTTTTTAACACCACAATCGAGGTTATTAACGTAGATGATCCGCCGGAATGGTCAGCAGTTCCACATTATGAAGTAATACTTGTGGAGAAGCGATATTCAAATCAACTCTCAACGATCGATGTGGATACCCCTATGGTCGTTTATGAACTCGAATCCCTTCCATCGTATGGTATGATCGTCACTTTCGATGGATTGATAGAGTGGACACCTGAAAAGATCGGCGAATATAAGTTCAATGTGAGTGCAAGTGATGATACATCCAGTATCTATCATGAGTTCATACTGAAAGTAGTTGATTATTTTGGATACGGACCGAATGCTACATTGATCTATCCAGAGGATGAAGAGGTCATTCATGATCCGACACCAACTTTCACATGGAGCATTGATCCAAATGGACACGATGATGTAAAGGTGGACCTGATTATTTTCACAGATAACAACTACCCAATGTCCAAAAGTGGGTTCCTATTGATCATCCAGAATATATCTGGAGAAAGTTACACGCTCGAAGAGCCATTAGACCTGAATATTACCTATTATTGGTATGTTGACCCATTAGCAGAAGAGGGCATCCAGACAGCTTGTCTGAATGGTCATCGAGCCTTTATCATCCAAGTCAGTAAGAACACCCCTCCAAGGTTCACATCTACACCAGACACACTCATTCCTGATGGTGAGTTCTTGGATCACCCATGGGCATATACACCTACAGCTTTTGATGATGATGGTGATGATGTTACCATTAGCCTGATAACTGATCATGAGGGTTTGTCCTATTTAAACGGGACACTCTATTATGTCCTTGCATTGTATGTTTCCAATGTTGATGTCCTTTTAGTAGCCACTGATGGAAAGGACTCAACAGTACAAAATTTCACAATTCATGTTGAAGGACCCCCATACATCGGTCCATCATTGGGACATATTCCTCACCTCACGGTCTCACTCGGTGAAACCCTTCATTATCAACTAATCATAGATGATGAGGACAGCGATAGATTCAATTTCATTGTCCAGGGCGAGTCTCATGCTCAAGTTGAGATCAATGGGACTGGTTACCTCAGCTGGAAACCTAGTAGAGAGGATGTTGGTGAGAACGAGTTCAATATCATTGTGGATGATGGGTGGGGTTCTGATTCCAGAACGGTCCGGATCACAGTGAAAGACGATCAGATGAAAATCAACGCTACAACTTGCATTATCGGAGGATTGATCTGTGGATTCATACTCATCCTTGTTGTCATGATAACTACCTATGCTGTTCTGAGAAATAAGACTTCAAAATCCTCTGAACCGGATGCAGAGACAGAAAACCCAGACCATGATGAGGATATTGATTATGCCACTGATGGGGAAGTTGTGGATGATCCATCCACGGAAGATAATCAAAGAGCAGCAGATCCAGGTTCTTACCCAGAATCGCCAGATGAAGAGGAAAAAATCTCCACTGTCGTCGATGAACATCGGGATCATACGGATGTTGGACAAGTTCCCGAAATTGCAGAAATCTCATCTGAAACCACAAATGAGGGTGAGGGATCTGAAGGATCCACTGACGATCTACACAGTGATGCTGATCCAATTAATAGCCAAGCAACCACACCTGAGAAGGGATAGGGACTATTTACCCATATACACTTTATAGAAACTCTTGGTCATCCGCTCTGGACCTGCTGTTGCAAGCATCTTCTCCGCAAGTAGGCCGAAGGCGAAGAAGTTGAGCGCGAACATGAACAGGACCACACAGATGACTATGAAGTTCCTTGCGAACGGAGTCTTGAATATCAGGACGTCCAGGAACGACCAGATGAGCGCCATGAACCCGAGCGCTCCAGAGAGCATGGACATGCTTGCAAAGAGGTACATCGGTGAGCGCCCATACTGCGTGAGGTAGGTAACAGTGATGAGGTCCAGGAATCCCTTGTAGAGCCTTTCCAGACCGTACTTGGATGAGCCAGAGGCGCGCTTGTGATGCTTGACCTTTATCTCCCCTACACGGAACCCACGCCATTCAGCAAGGATCGGGATGTACCTGTGAAACTCGCCATAGACGTCAAGGTTCTCCAAGACCTCTCTCCGGTATGCTTTAAAGCCACAATTGGAGTCGTGGACCTTGCAGCCGGTCATCTCCTTGATGAGGAAGTTGAAGACCTTGCTGGGAAGCCTTTTTCCGAGAGGGTCCTTCCTGTGGAACTTCCAGCCGGAGACCAGGTCGTATCCCTTGTCCAGCTCCTTGATGAAGTTGATGAACTCGTCAGGGTCGTCCTGGAGGTCGCCGTCCATGGTGAAGACGATGTCGCCCTTGACATTCTTGAATCCAGCTGCAAGTGCGTTTGCCTTTCCGAAGTTCCTGTAGAACGAGATGATACTGACGTTTGAGTCCTTGTTGGCTATGGCCTTGAGGTTTGCCAGTGTCTTGTCGGTGGAGCCATCGTTGACAAAGACTATCTCGTACTCTGAAGCGACCTTCTTTAGGTTTGCCAGGACCTTCTGGTAGAGGGGCTTGACGTTGTCCTGTTCGTTGTAGACAGGGACCAGTACGGATATCTTTGGCTTTGCCACGTTAGTCACCTTGCAGCGCTTGAGCTAATGTACGGGATTATAAATGGTTTTCGTAGCCTGGACTACTGTGGACCTACCTTCTGGACCTCGTTCTTCTTCTGGCTGCTGGACTGACGCCTCTGGGACTGGTCCCTTCTGTAGGACTTGTCCTGCTCCTTTCCACGGTTCTCTATGGAAGAGAGGATCTCATGGATGCTGAAGAAGAGGATGATCTGTTCGCAGAACATCCTGAAGGCCAGGTTACCAAGGATGGAGATGATTATTCCGGCGATGATGTCGCAGACGATGATGGCCACCATGATAAGAGTGTCCAATCCTGTGGCCTGAGAGTAGAAGAAGGCTCCTACTGCCCCAGCTATGACTGCCCCCAGAAGTGACAGGTTTCCAAAGATAAGGACGAGGACATAAAGGATCTTGATGATGTCTGGTGTTATCATCCATCGGAACGCGAAGAAGTTGACGAAGGACCTTCTGGCCATGATGAAAACAATGACCAGCTGTTTCAATATCTTTGGGGTCACGACACCGCTGGGATGGTCGCCTCAACAGGATCGGAGACCCTCTGGGTATACTTGAGCTTGACCAGGGTGTCATCCTCGGAGACCATGAAGTGGATGGTGACATCAAGGGTCTCACCCGGGCCGACCGAAGTATCGGTGAGCTCCTCTCCCCTGAAGATCCAGATCTCCTCATCGTCCTGGGTGTATGCGAAGAAGTGGGACCCAGAGATGCTGTGGTCCTGGTCCTTGTTGTGGTTCGTGAAGCTTACGTTCAGATAGACAAAGACCTTGCCTGTTGTCGGTTCGAACCCATCCTCGGTCTCGTTCTGCTCCCACGCTCTGTTCACGACGATGGTTATCTCTGCGTCAACGTACTCGTCGAGACTGGAGCAACCGGCCAGAAGGATCGCGGTTGTGAGGGCCATCAGGATGAGAAGGGCCTTGTACTTCACGAGGGTGCCAAGGTGGTGGGGGTAGAAAATTGTTTTGCTCATACCTCACCCCCATCAGAACAGCTTTAAACCACCTGCGTATATCAGCACACATGGGCGATGAGCCACTGGCCCAGACCGCGCAAAGCTTCATCAGGTCCAAGTACTGGAAGTCCCAGGAAGGACGCCTACTGGTGATGATGGCATTCATCTATGTCCTGTCGCTGCTGTTCATGGCAATGTACGGTAAGACATGGATAATGTTCCGTGGGATCTACTGCCTCTGGTTCGTGTCTTACCTATTCCTGCTCTTTCTCATCCTACGGTCACCTCTTATCGTGTACCTACAAAGATTGAAGTGGTGGCAGTCGGCGTTGATCCTTTTCGGGCTTGCCTTCCTGCTGCATCTTCCTTTACTGTTCCAGGACCCATACCTATCCCAGGACATCATGCGTCTTGAGCGGCGCGGAGAGTTCATCACTGACGGGAAGTTCCCATACCGGGACTTCGATGTGAACAAACCTCCTCTATACATCTGGATGGTCTGGCTCGTGTCGTTCCCACTGGGTCCGAACCAGCTGGTCTACAGGGTCGTTTTCTCCTTTGTGAACAGCTGCATCCCGGTGCTCATCTACCTCATCGGGACACAGATGGCACAGAAGGATGACGAGCAGGAGCCGTTCAAGGTCTTTGGCTGGAAGGTCCCTGCCATTGGGTGGTTTGGCGGAGCTATCGCGTATGCGCTATGTCCCATTGTATTGCTCGAGGCGGGTATCGCTGGTCACTTCGATCCAATCGTTGTCGTGATGACGTTGTTGGGATTCTACTTCCTGACCAAGGACAACGCCATCGTGGCGGGCATCTTCATTGGAGCTGGTTTTGCTTTGAAGCTGTACCCGCTGTTCTTGATGCCGTTCTTCTTCTTGACGCTCAAGTCGTGGAAGCAGCGCGGACTGTTGACGCTGGGTTTCTTCATCGTTCCAATTGCAGCTACCATCCCGATCTTCATCGTCGAGCCCTCGCTCATGGCCGATTATCTCAGCTACCAGTTCGTGAACTGGTACACTGGCATGAGCATCAGGGCGCTGCTTGAGCGGGGCCTTGGGTTAGTTGGCGGACCCGAACAGCTCGCTTACTACGCGGTCACTGCGACGCTGGTCCTTGGTTCGTTCTACCTCTACTTCCGTGGATTGCTTGGCAAGGTCACCAAGGTCCAGATGATCTTCATCGTTGTACTCCTCTGCATCCTTGGGATGGTTGGGGTCCAGATCTCTTTATTGTTCTGGGTCGTAGGATCATCATCCATTGCTGAGTGGTTGCTCGGACTCATTGGGATCCTGTTCCCTCTGGGTCTGTTCGTCCTTGCAGTGCTTATCTTTGTTGGTTGGAAGGACGAGAAGGCCAAGCCCATCTACAAGCTCGAACCCAAAAAGATCCTCACAGGTCACATCGAGCTTCCGATGACTGCACTATTCGTGTCCGCAGGCCTCATCATCGTTCTATTGACATCTGCGCAGTTCCATCCCTGGTATCTGCTGTGGGTCCTGCCCTTCGCGTTCGGGTCGCAGCCGCAATGGGCATGGCCAGTGCTCATGATGTTGTCTGCCTTGCAGATCAACGCCTACCCGCCTTGGGAGATAGGAGCCTTCTAGGAAAAGTGGTCCCGTTTGGCCTGCTGGAGGTCAAGGCTTTCAGGTTTGTAGTAAATGACGAACGTCTTCTGGGAGACGGAGATCTCTCTTTCTGTGGTGGATGAATGTCCATCCCGATCGTACGCTTTATAGAACCTGTAGTTCTCACGAATGAAGGTCTTGTATTCTTCATAATGTGATAGCTGGTATGTGAATACCACGACCTGGACATTGAACTCGCAGGTGATATTGATGAGGTCTCCATCCTCCAGCGGGGGATACCTTACCTTGGCCAGGTTCGTGGCCTCTGGGGGTTGGTCCCTGTCGGCGTAGATGGAGATGATGGGGTCTCCGCAGATGACATAGTCATCTTGAGCTGAAAGATCGGATACGTCATCGGCCACGGTGTACTCGATCGGTTCATCCCCAAATGCGAGGAACGCTACATTCGCACTTGCACAGACCACGATGAACAGGGTCACAAAGCCCATGATGGTAAGGTTGGTCGATGTCTGGGGGAAAAGTGTTCCCAGTGACATCTTCTCCGGCCTCTCCCATTCCGTGTTCCAGACCATCTTCTTGACACCGTATGCCCCCAGGATACAAATGGGTGGGATGATGAGCACGAAGTAGTGGACCCAGGTCAAGGATTGAGCGATGAACAAGGCAAGAAGGGGGCATATCCAGATCAGAAGGAGGTGGACCTTCCGTTCCTTGTAACCCTTGAACACCGCGAAGCCACAGAGCACGATCGGGACGCAAGTGACAAGCAAGAACCTGCTGATGGAGATGAGCTTGTCCACAATGGCCTGGTCTGGTCTGTGGAGGTTGTCCAGAAGGGTTCCACGGAGCGTCTCCTCGAATCCGTATATGAACATCAGGAGGAGACATACTATCATTGTCGCTCCAGCAAGGACGAAGCCATCTTGGATGAGCAGGAGGCCTTTCTTGTCCCCTTTCTTCAAGAGGAATCCACCGCAGAACGCCATGTATCCGAACGCTGCGAACAAGGGGATGATGGCATACATCTTCGTCTGGATGGCCAGGCCGAAGAACAGGCCGGATGTGAGAAGGAGTAAACCGAGGGTCCATTTCGGCCTCATGGCCTTGCCCAGGGCCTTGTCCAGCTGGTCGAAGTATCGGAAAAGGAGCAAGAACGCAAGGATAAGAAGAACCCCCGCGTAGAGGTCCGGGGACCCGTGCCTGGACTCCTTGAAGTAGGTGTAGTTTAGGGAGACGAACAGGCCTGCGATGATGCCCATGGCCCTTCCCCCCATCTTGTGCGCGATGGCGATGACCGCGACGATCCCGATGAGGCCGATGATAACGGACATTACACGGACTGCGAACGGATCACCTTCCATGAGTTGATAGATGGCCATGAACAGAGGGCCCTGCTGTGCGTTCACATCCACGTACATTTGGTATCCATGGGCAGCCAGTCTGGCCGTCATGAGGTGGACGCCCTCATCGATGAGGTTGTTGCCGAGGGGGGAGGGAGAACCTGGGAAGTCTATGGGATACATCAAGCGAAAGAACCTGTAGCATGCTGAGATGACGATGATAATGTAGTAAGGCCAGAACTTCCTGTTTAGCTTGTTAAGCTCCAAGTCATGGCCTCCGGGTTGGCATTCGAAGGGCGATATATAATCATGTCGAAAAGGCCGCGACGCTGATCAATTCATTTCAATGCCATAGTACTCACAAAAGGCAGTTATATCCGGAATCTGAATCAGCACCCTCCGAACGGATTTCAATTTCGAATCATCATTACTGTCATAATTGAAAGTAAGTACATACCACTTGTCAGGTTTCGAATGAGCTGGCACACAAGGTTGTGCTTGACCTTCATCAAGGAATTCTACCCAAGATAATGTTGGAAATATCATATCCGGCAATAAATTAGGACGGAGCCGTTTCACATCTTCATACGTATTCATATCTAAAAAATATTTCATTTTCATTGATTTGTATAGGATTTGTCTAGGTGGTATAGGACTAAGTTCAAAAGTTTGATCATACCCATACTGGATCACTATTCTATCCATTTTTAAAATAAGGGCTATTTCGGTTATTAAGAGATTTCGAAAATCTCTACGCTTTTTGAGATAATAAATTGAGTATACTCCTATCATCAACAATGGTATAAATAATAATGAAAGGAGCAATAATAAAGCCATTTGTACGGTTATAGAGTAAATCCCGGCCTTGTCCATAAAGTCCTCCACCCCCTCTTCTGCAACTTGAATCAACCATCAGCAATGGTTTAAAAACTAAAAATCACAGTATTTTCTAACGACTGGACAGAAAATAAAATAGTGTGGGAAATCTATCTAGATACACTTCGTCCAAGAGGTGTCCAGATGACTCCCACAGAAGTGCAAATCCCTTCCGACTTATTCAAGTTTGCGGGTCAATCCGTGATCGACCTATGGAACCTCCACGAGCGTATCACGATCGAGGGCCCACCATCGTACGAGCGCTGGTCGACCACTGATATCGTCCTCGGATTGTACCAGATCAAGAAGCTTGCCGATGACTTCTCGTTCTGGCAGCATCGTAACCGGATCGGACGTCCGGCGATGGAAGAACGTGACCTTCTCATCGCGTTCTTGTGTGGACAGTTCTTTGATGCAACCTGGCGCAGACTGCATGGGATCCTAGTGCTGTTCCAAGACCTCTTCGAGTTCACGAGGATACCCAAGAAGTCCGTGCTGTCCAAGTACAACTGCTCGAAGAGATGGCTACACCTTTGGAAACGCTTCTTTTCGTATATCCTGTCCCAATTCCCTGAAAGACATTCCACGGTGATCTCCGATGCTACTGGCTACAGTGGGCGCAAGAGCCACTGGCGTGATGTGGACCATGGCTTGCGATGCATCCAGGATTGGGTCAAGGCGCATGTGGTCATAGAGTCAGGTACTATGTTGATACTGAGCTATTCGCTCACGGACAGCGGTGTGCATGAGAGCCAAGAGTTCGCCAATATCTGGGAGAGCATTCATGACTCCGTGAGACCAAAGAGGAGCCTTGCTGACGGAGGGTACACCAGCAACGATATCCTGCAGTTGGTCAGAGAATCCAAAGCGATACCGTTCCATGGCATCAGGAAGGATGCTGTACTGCATACGAAGCCGGAAACGGCCTATCAGAAGCTCGTCAACTTCGCATTGCACTGGGTCAACAGGTTCAAGAAGATATATGGCGAGAGGAACCTGATCGAAACTGCGTTCTGGATGATGGACGCGAGCTTTGGCTACAGGATCAGGAGCCGATCGGATATCGGAAGAAAAAATGAGGTACAGGCAAAGTTCTGTGCTCACAACATCAGAATGTTGGCCATGCTATGCTACATGTACTCGGGATAGTTTATGGACAAGGCCAATCCCTAAACAAATAAAGACTATTGAAAAAGTAAATGAAAGAACCGATGTCCAGATACAAATGATGAAATCCCATCTCTCTTGTTCCTTTACGGAGGCCATGTCAAACTCATATTTCATCTTCAACGGATGGACCTCCTTTCAATCCACCAGCCGCTTTGATGGTCCTCTTCAGGCGGGTGATATCTTGAATATCGAGTATTATAGAGCGAATATCTTCTTCTTGGACAACTTGTATCAGTCTTGTATCTTTTTTTTGGACATACTTCTGCCGGGGCTTTCGAAGATCGAAACGATACACCCGCTTCCCGATTAAAATTGGGTTCATCATCTGGAGTTCCTTAAGCCTCTGTTCCTCTCTAGCTTTTCTCTCTGAACGACTTTGGAACAGGAAGTCAAACATGTTTGAGAAGTGCTGATAATCGGTGACCTTTGTGATTCGTATGATGTCTCGATGTTCGATTATCTCCTTCCGATCAATATCCATCTTGTAAGCGACATTGCGCGGTACACGTCTTAGTAGGTCCGCAGGGACTTCTTTCTCTATAATGAACTGGTCCTCATCAACTTTGATCGTCACAATATCGTGGTCTAATTCAGAAAATGGTTTCAGCATCCACAGGAAGTAATAGCTGATACCGAACACCATCGGAACAAACGTTATGATCCCTGTAAGCAACAACAAGAATATCGACAATAAGAAATGATACCCATTATTTAGAGCTACGAGCTCCTTGATGGTCATTAATAAGGAATAGACAAGTGTTGAAAGAGATATGACCACAGCGATAGAGGAAGTTATGGTAAAGATCAGAAGGAGTTTCATCTTTGAGTTCAGTTCATCTCTAATCCGGTTCCTTTGAGCATCATCTAGACTAGATCGAACTGTGTATGGAAATCTTCCATTTTTGGTTTCTGGCCTACCCTCTTGACTCATTCAATCCTCTTGTCCCAAAATACCATATGGATAGATCTAATTAAAAATGTTATGCGATTGTGAATCCTTTCGGATCACAGATACTTCAACAGGTCGTTGAGCCGCTTGATGCCCTTGATCCTGTCCGATCTATACTCGGGATAATCACCGCTCCTGACCAGATGGTATGCACGCATCCCAATGGCCGCTGAAGGTTCGATATCATGCTTGAAGGAGTTCCCGACCATTACGGCTGCCGTCGGGTCCACAACGATGCTCCTGTAGGTGTCAGAGTTCTTTGCTCTGACGACATGGATGTCCTCGAAGTACTCAGTGATGCCAAAAGATTCGATCTTCTCGATCTTCCTTGGCTCTGAAAGGATCTGGGTAAGTGTGATTATCTGCATCTCGTAACCCTTGGACTTGAGCATGCGTAGTGTGCTCTTTGTCTCTGGAAAGAGCTTGCTCATCCTGGGAAAGACAAGACCGCCTGGGATGCAGTAGCGAAGAGAGTCGAAATTGGCCTTGTCGATGAGCGTGTCATCGAAGTCGAAGTAGATTATCTTGGGCGCTGGCTCTGATGGTTTCTTGCCCCTTTTGCCCTTGCGGCCCTTCTTGGCCATGAACAGGATTAGTCCCGTGGAGCCATATATATTTGTTTCAAGAGAGTTCAAATAATAAAACTAGCTTTACGGTTATAAAATACACTTTATAGGTGGCATTTATGAAGACTACAAAACTTGTGACATTGGGCATAATGGCCCTTATCATATTGACGGCCGGATTGCTCCTGGCCGGATGCACAGAAAGCAAAGACCCAACAACATACAGCGTTCAGGATGATGCTGGCGATTTCATCGAACTCACAGGCCATGCTCAGACCGTTGTATGTCTTGCTCCGTCCTTGACAGAGATAATGTTCCAGCTTGGAATGGGGGACAAAGTGGTCGGTGTCGATAGCGCAACCAATTATCCCGCTGAGGCTACGAGCATCGAGAAGGTCTCCGACTACACTGGTGTGGACACCGAAAAGATCGTTGCTTTGGCGCCAGACCTGGTCCTCATGGACAAGACGTTGGACATCTCTGGCGACACATACAAGGCACTCACCAACGTGGACCTTGTGGTCTACAGGGCTTTCCCGCAGACCGTCCAGGACATCACCAAGAACATCCAGGACATAGGTGTGCTCGTTGGTGCCAAGGACAAGGCCGAGGAGCTTGTCGATGATTTCAACACCAGGGTATCTACAGTTGGAACTGATGCAAGTGGTGACACCGGTGACAAGCCAGTTGTCCTCTACGTTATCTACTACGATGGTACATCCGACCCATGGGTAGGCACAACATCAACCTTCGCAGGCAGCTTGATCAGCACAGCTGGTGGAGAGTGCAAGGTCGAGGACACCACCGGATTCTCTATCCAGATCAGCCTTGAGACCATCATTTCAATGGACCCGGACATCATCATCTGCTCACGAAGCACGGACTGGCCTACGCCTTCCAAGTCCTCACTCGAGTCCGATTCAACCCTTTCCGAGGTCGCGGCTATCAAAAACAACATGGTGATTGAGATAAACGGGGACCTCATCGACAGGACCGGACCAAGGATGGTCGAGGGTCTCGAAGAGATCCGGACGGTCATCGAGGACTATCACGGATGAATTTGGATGCCAAGCAGACCAGGCTCGTTATCGTGTTTGGTGTGCTATTAGGCCTACTTGGCATCTCCATGGTGATGGGTATGAGCTTCGGCTCTACCCACATCCCACTTCACGAGGTGGCCAGGACCTTCGTTTCTGGATTGCCGGGAATGGGTTCGCTCCTCAGTGATCGGGCCGAGGCGAACAGCTGGGACACCATCATCTGGGACCTTCGTGCACCGGCCATGGTCATGGCATTGCTGGTCGGCTTGGGTCTGGCTGTATCCGGTTCATCGATGCAGAGCTTGTTCAGAAATCCCCTTGCAGACCCGTTCATCATCGGTATATCTGCCGGAGGGGGATTCGGAGCGGTAGTGGGTTTGCTCTTGACCAACTGGCTCGACCTGACCGCTACAACTTACAGTTTCCTTGGTGGTCAGGTCACCATCGCTCCGGGAGATTACCTGATGGTCAGCCTTGCGTTCCTGTTCTCAATGGGGGCGGTAATGGCCGCATATTGGATAGCCCGGACAGGGGGAAGGACACCTGTCACGCTCTTGCTCCTTGCTGGAGTTGCTATCTCGGCCCTACTTACCGCCCTGACCCAGTTCCTTGTCTATCTGCGGCTGGAGAATCCTACCCAATTCGTTGTATCACTCATGGGGTCGGTATCGAACAGTCAGTGGTACGAAGTGGGTATCGTCCTTGTAGGTACGATCATCGCTACCGCGGTCCTCCTTGTGTTCGCAAGAAGGCTCAATGTGATGAGTCTGGGTGAGACCGAGGCAAGAAGTTTGGGTATCGATGTGGAACGGTCAAAGCTCATCATCTTAGGGGCAGCGGCCCTAGCAGCGGCCATTGGCATTCCCTTCGTAGGGATCATCGGCTTTGTGGGATTATTCATCCCCCACATCATGAGACGGTTCGTTGGTCCGAATCTGCGACTCCTGGTTCCAGCCTCTGCCTTGGCTGGAGCTTCGTTCCTGATCATTGCTGACATCATCTCCAGGGGCATCTTCCAGGTCCTTTCAGAGGTCACGGACCTGGGTCTTTTCGAGGATACCCAGGTACCCATCGGAGTGACCACCTCGCTCATCGGTGGCGGATTCTTCATCTACCTGTTGATACTTGGAAGGAGGCGGGGCAATGGGTAAGGTTATCCTTGGCTGCAAGGGAGTGTCCTTCTCTTACAACGGGAAGAAGGTCCTTGAAGGGGTGGATGTGGCCATCAAGAGCGGAGAGGTGGTCTCCATCTGTGGACCGAACGGTTCCGGAAAGACCACTTTGTTGAGAGTGCTGAACGGAGTGTTGGAACCGAAGAAAGGCAAGGTCCAGCTGGATGGAAAGGACCTCACGGCTCTCAAGCCAAGGGATGTGGCCAAGGTCATGGCTATGGTCCCCCAGGAGAGCCACTTCGAGTTCGACTTCACGGTGGAGGAGGTGGTGAGCATGGGGAGGACGCCTCACCAGGGATTGCTTTCGTTCACAAATCCAGAGGATAGAAGGTCTGTCGAACGGGCCATGGAGATCACTGAGGTCCTGAAGATGCGCTCCAAGTCCATCAACCGTCTGTCTGGGGGGGAGAAGCAGAGGGCTGTGGTGGCACGTGCGCTTGCCCAGGAACCCCAGCTGATGCTTCTGGACGAACCGGTCTCCAACCTCGACATCAAGCATCAGTTCAAGACCATGAAGATGCTCCACAAGCTGAACAAGAAGAACGGTCTGGCACTGGTGATGGTGCTACATGATCTGCAGATGGCCGCTGATAATTCAGACCGGCTCATCCTCATGCGTGGGGGAAGGGTCGTTGCTAACGGCAGTCCATCTGCTGTGTTGACGAGAAAGAACATCAAAAAGGTGTTTGGAGTGGACGCTGTGGTGACTGGGGGGAAATGCCCCCAGGTCGTCATCAAGGGTGTTTCCGACTAAAGGTCCACTACCCGATAATCCACACCTGCGAACCTTCCCTTCTTATCCTCTGTTATCCGCTCCAGAGCCCTGCCGAGATCTGTTTTCGTAATGAAGAACGCCACATCCACACCGCGTGTAGCTGCGTCGAGGGACGCAGAGATCGGGTCGAACTCCAGCTGCACGTTGAGGCCTGCGGTCTCGACCATGGATATCGCTTCCGGACCAAGAGCAGCGATAGTTCCAGCCTTTGAGGTGGTGAAAGCCTTCTTCGTGTCCTCTGGCTCCACGGGGTGCTTTGGAACGATGATGAACGTGATGGTTCCTGGGTCGTACTCGAGTATCCCATCCAATCCTTCCAGTGGGACGACCGAACCCTGCCCTGCATCCTTTCCAGCTACAGCTGTCGAGGGATGGTCTCCTGTGGCGGGGTAAGCTGTGAGCCTTCCCTTCTCCAGCTGCAGGTAGACCTTCTCCCCCCGGTGGATGTCCGACCCTGCCAGCGCACTGCAGCTCTGGACGATCTCGAGCTTTGTGAGACCATCGTCTGCGAACCACTTGAGCTGCTTCATGGTCTCGTGCAGCCACGCCACACCTTCCTTGGTGGGTCTGTAACCAGCCTCGGTCTTGTCCAATAGACCCTCGTCCTTCATCGTCCTCTCGTAGTCACTGACGCCTTGAAGTGTCATCCCGAGGGTCTGTGCAAGGTCCTTGGCCTTGGTCTCGGGGTGTATGGACATCTCGTAGAGGATGAGGAACTTCGTAGAGGTTCTCAGGTCCCTGAAGACCGTGCGAACCTCTGTGGATGGGTCTTCCATGAGGGCAGGAATCGTGTGCTGGGGTAATAATCTATCGTAGTCACTGTGGTAATAAGCGATACTTGAGTTACCATAATACATATTTATTAGCCGAATGGATATTCGGGTTGTCCAGGAGTGTGTATTATGGAGTTCGATCGAAAGAAGAAGGTTGCCGTCGCTGTGGCCATAGCCACAGTGCTGGTATTGGTCATCGTCCTCATCGCCTTCAACACCGTTACTCAGGAAAAGCCAGTAACTGAAGCGACCCTCGATGACCTGTTGTCATCCCAGTCAGAGAGAATTGGTGAGGCCCCAACAGCCGCAGTGTCGGGAGACGACCCGATGTATGCCATGGCCGCAACACCAGTTTGTCTGTACTACGATAGCTCCAGAACGCTCCACAACTCCCCCATGCTCATTTACATGGAACAGCCACAGATGATCACAAGCCCTGCAAATGACTTCCTGGACCACTATGCAGAGAGCGAGCTCATCGCTGTTGGCGACCCTCACGGTCTTTCATCTCCAGCTTCAAAGAACTTCGACGGAGCTGCCAAGTATGTCTCCATCGCGCTTGCGAAGGAATACTGGGCCTCTGCCGATGGTGCAGTGCTCATTAAGAACAATGAGGCCGGATACCAGAACGCCATCTCCGTCATGACGCTCTCATGCTACGTCAACATCCCTGTCATCATCTGCGACTCTGTTGACTCTGATGTCAGGCTTTGTCTTGCTTCGCTTGGTGTAAAGTACACCATCGTTTGTGGTGACATGGCAGGCTTCGGCAAGGTCATGCGCCTCGAGACGCCTGTTGAGGCCGAGGACATGAACCTGGCCTTCATCACCAACGCTGAAGGTTTCAACACCCAGTCCAAGTACATCACTATCGCAAATCCTGTGGATGCCTATCCCCCAGAGTGCACCCTGGTAGACCACCAGGACTACACTGGTGAGGTCTTCCACATCTACACACCAGGCCCAGGTGCCTATGCTGGTCTTGAGGAGGCCGGCAACGGTGTGGACTTCCCATACGAGGTCCCCCACGATACCAAGAACGGTATGATCCGCGGCAAGTTGAGCTTCAAGCCGCACGAGCAGGACGACATCGACGGTGAGAGGATGTACGTCTTCTGCTTCTACGAGTGTCCTGAGGAGGGTTGGGTCCAGAAGTTCTACTTCGGCACCTGTGGTGGTGTCAAGCAGGCTGGGTACGAAGTGGTCATGTTCGATATCCCTGTCCTTGGAGCTACCGGTAACTGGAAGTTCCATATCGAGGGAAGGAACACCTACGATATCGGGTTCGGCAACCTCATCACGAAGAAGCCAGTGCCCTTCGATTTCTCTATCACGCTCGAGTCCATGGACAGTCCGGTGTATCCGAACATGGAGTCATTGTCCTCCATCGCACCATATCAGTGTGCCTTCCATCAAGGCATTGTGATGGCAGACCCGGCTTACGCTGCACAGCATCCGAAGCTCGGTAATCACTCACATGCTTTTGATCCAACCGTGTTCGAGCATGCCCACGAGTATGTGAACAACCAGACCTGGAAGATCCACGACGACGAGCTCGTCCTACTTGCCAAGATGCAGGGATGGGAAAGCCCAGAGACCGTGCCAAAGGAAGAGGCCAGGATAGTCGAGCTTTCAGAGATCCTATACGAAGACCCCGTCTACGTCTGTGTCGTCGCGGACACCAACGTCATCCCACATCTCTATCACGAGGGAGACACCCACGGTGGAGCGTCAGAGGGACACGGCCAGCCCGGTGATCTCATCTTCTCTGATGTGGACATGCGCCATGACGACTCGTTCAAGGATTATGGAACTGGCGTCGAAAGCGCAGACATCCAGGACTATGAGCTGCCCGAGGGCAGGATAGTCGGATACGATGCTATGGATGCTTCAGCTTTAATGTGTCGCTGTATCTACTACAGGGACATCATCGATAACTACCAGGGTCACGACCAGGACTCCAACCAGGAGTGGAAGGATAACTGCTACGTATTCCTTGGTTCGAAGCTTCCGGTGGAGACCATGTATGGAACCTACATCCAGCATGTGACGGACTTCATGCAGAAGGCCGACTTCGATGTCATCGGCACCACCGAAGAGAGGTCCGACTACAAGTTCGCGCACCAGTACCAGGAGGGTAGCAACTACGTTCTGGGCGGTGTGCACGGGAACTTCTACTGGTATGTCCCACAGTGTCACTCTTACACGCTTTCTGGCGGTTCAGCCTACGATGTGACGAACACGCTCGAGATGTCCATGGGACCTTCGACGATGTTCCTTGTCTCGTGTATCACAGGCAGGATCGACGGCCTTGCTCCGGAGAACGCTCTGTCAATGGCCTACATCCATGTTGGCGCCGCAGCCTATGTGGGTGCCACTAGATCTACGCTCGGCTGGATCACTCCGGACAATGAGTTCGACTGGAGGATGTTCGAGCCTGAGGGTGCTGTGTTGATGTCCGAGTACTTCGCTCAGTTCCTGCTCGAGGACCAGGATGTTGGTATGGCTCTGCGGAACTGCAAGAACAAGTATCTACCGCACGATCTGGGTAGTGGTGGTATCAGGGCTGATTCGTACATCATGGTGCAGCATTACATGCTGTATGGGGACCCTGCGTTGAATCCGTATGAGCCTGCTAATGGGTGAGCTTCATACGGACCTGGTGGAGTAATATCACCCTGGCCTAAGGGTAAGCATAAAGTTGTGGGTCAGGGTGACCTTTCTTTGTCCGGATGAAGCTCACTCCATCCCTGTCCTCTTCCTATAATTCTCGGGAAGAACATCCTTCTCCTTCTCGATCATAGCCTTGATCTTGGGCAGGTTCTTCTCTAGACCTGGAATATCCTTTGGTATGAGAAGGTAAAAATGAGTATGTCCTTTCAGCTCGATCCCATAATAATACCCTGCTACAGGATAGGCCACGCTCTCGGTTAGGTCGATGCGAACAGCATCATGGATCCCTTTGATCTCACTCCATGGAACGAACTCCATCTTTCCGTTCATCTTCCATGGAAGCTCCATTCCATCCTTATAGATCTTTATTGGTCCACCACGGGCAGAAAAAGCTTGGAGTGCTAGAGCACCGAACAGCCCTCCTGCAGCAACAAAGGCGATGGAAATAAATGCTGTACAGCAAACGAAAGACTCTCCTGACTGTATTGAATAGTAGATGCCGATGCCGTTGATGAAAATCGTGCCTGCTAAGACCCAAAGGGGAATGATAGAAACTGCAACAGCGATCGTTAGGAGTCTCGATCTTCTAAGGGCTAAAGCTTCAGGAGTCTCCTCCATCCAGACCTTCCTTGGCTTCTCTTTTTGTGGTTTCACACCTTCCCCCTCCTTTTGATGAAGTTCTTGTGATCCTCAAAAATAACGCTCCAAGTCACAGTTGGAGGTAGATCCCTATCTCTCTCGACCCCAGCCCTTATCTTCTTGATGTGTGGCTCCACCTTGTCCATATCCATTGGGATTGGGACTGCTAAGGGAAGGTAAGGAAGTTTGCGATCCAAGCGATAGGTCGAGTTTCGCTTTGGGAAATAGAAATGAGCCCAAACACGATTAAAATCGCACCATGGAAAGAACCGATATCCTCCGATCAACCTGGATGGGACGTCTACCCCGTTCGCGTAGACTCGTATGGGGTCCTTACGTGGGAATAAGGAGTGAATGCCAGCAATGATGAAGATCGTCATCATTGGAATTGTGAGAAAGAGTATGACTAATCCGATAAAGAATACAGGCATGCTATGGGCGATAGCAAGATATGTCATTACAATGGGGATGATCGTCAGAGAAGCCTGTAGGATGACAATGAAACCGAATAGAACTGTGACTAGCATCATTGCATCCTTGTTTACCATTATGTCCTCAACTGACTCTTCAAGAAGTAGCTTCCCTTTGGACTTGTCCTTCTTAGCGTCTCGCTTCTTGTTCCTCTCCTTTTCCTTCACGAGGCTCCTATCTATACCCATATAAATAGGATTTTTGGGTATTAGTTAGACTTTTTATTCACCAATCCTCTTCCAACCGCTCCTCCAACCAATCCTGAATCTTCTCATCATTGTACAGAACAAAGATGACGATGCCCATGACCATCCCGATAATATCCCCGCAGATGATGTTGATGACCGC
>JANQNL010000167.1 GCA_028279585.1 Thermoplasmatota archaeon | reverse complement strand
CACCCCCGCTATCCTATCTATCTCTCCAAGCACATCGTTGACCATGTGCAAGATCCTATCCGTATCGATGTAGGCCTTGTCGATGTCCACCAGGTCTTTGACGTTGAAGTATATCGTGGTACCTACAAAGTATGTCAGACCATCCTGGGAGACCATGTATACTCCGGGTTCTGGGACGCCTCTGACGTTCGAAAGCATCTCCTTGAACTCTCCGGAGAGGTACTGGGACAGCTGCTTCCTAGTCCCTTTCCAAACGGTCATCCTGCAGATCTTTCCGAAGGAGTACATCTGGGCAAGGTCGATGACCGGGACGTACAGGTCAAGCTTGAACCGGTTCCCGTCCGGGTGGTCGAAGCGTGCCTGGAAACCCCCCTCTGCCGAGTGAAGCTTTAGAAGGTAATAGCCATGGCTTAGATACTCGGTGATGAGCTCACCTTCGATCATCGGACCAAGTCCTTTGACGAACATCTCCTTTTTGAAGTGTTCCCAACTCTCATCATATAGCTTTGAATAGCTCATCCATACACCGAAACGGATAAGGCGTTCCGGATATAAATCTGATACGGTACAGAATCAGCTTAGGTACTCATAGATAGCGGAGAGGGCCTTGTCGAGGTCTGCCGGATAGACCTTGACCTTCCACCTGACCGTGATGACATCCCCCTCCACAGTACCTCTTACAAGGACTGCCTGGCCCTCAAGCATGGGCTGCTTGGCAAGCCTGAAATAAACGTTGAGGTCATCGTCCATGCGGCGGTCGAGTTCCTCAAGTAGCTTGGGGAGAAGAGAGCTTTCCTGGAGTGCTGCTGCAGCCTTCCCCTTGGAGAGGGTG
The DNA here is from genome assembly GCA_028279585.1 of Thermoplasmatota archaeon. GTDB lineage: Archaea > Thermoplasmatota > Penumbrarchaeia > JANQNL01 > JANQNL01 > JANQNL01. The sequence continues at coordinate 2,787 of JANQNL010000167.1, read as the reverse complement.
GCCTTATGTGCCCTGAATGCTGCAGAGTTCTTCAAGGTGACCGTCAGGACCTCCATGGGGTTTCCGGATGCGCCTTTCACTTCCTCGACCTCGAAGGTCTTGTCAAATAGCTTCTGGTCGGTGAGGCCTGTGGCGTTCATCAGTGCCTGCTTTACCTTGGCTGGATCCTCGGAGGTGTGGGAGAAGGCGGAGAGCTCGATGTAGTGGAGGGGATGCATGCTGTGGGGGAATAGTGTGGGTACGGGATATGTTTTTGCTACCGAGGTCACGAGGTAGGGATGGATGGGGAGGTCTGGGTGGTTCAACGACTTCTTCACTTGGATCGAGCAACGCTCGGTCCTGACGTGTCCTGAGACACGTCACAGGATCATATCGTACCCCACAATTCCTTATGCCAGATCGAACTGTAACCGGTGGCATAAGTAAGAGAGCTATATCTTCTGAAGAATTAGCTTGGTGCAATTGCGACTGGTTGAGGGGCGTAGGTCTAGCTGAGGTGACTCCGCGAATCTCTGAAAAAAGGGAAGAAAGATCGATATCCAGAACTCGTTCACTAAAGCTCACTAACATTCTGGATATCGATTTCTTGGTGTAGTTTTTCAGAGATTCTCTGCGTCACCTCACCCATGCCGGCCTCTTGAACTTGTAGTGATCCCTCAACTGGTCATTATAGATCGACAGATAGAACTCGTTGAACTTGCGGATATGCATGATCCCCTTCGGTGTTATCCTGACGTTGTAGGACTTCTCCATCTTAACGACCTCGATGAGACCGTCCTCCTCCAGGGTCTGAAGGACCTTGTTGGTCATGTTGTGGTTGGACTTGATCTCGTGCCGAATATCAGCCTTAGTGACCTTGGGGTGACGTTTGTACAGGATCTCCTCTAGCTTATCCTCCAGGTCTGGCTGCTCGAGGTCGATGTCCAGGGCGGACACCAGGAGGTTGAGTACGATGCAGCAGTATACCTTCTGGTCCTTGTACATGGGGCACGCCTGTGGAAACCTTACGGTAGGTTGGGAATAAGAACGAGTGTTGGTATATCAAAATATCTGTTGAAAGGCGAGTGTTGCTGGATGTTGTGGAAAAGAATCAAAAGATGTTGGGCCACCTCATGCCCCGGGGGATCTACATCTCACTGTGCTCGATGAAGGAAGATCAGAACATCTCGATCAACTCATCCTTGGTCATGTTGTTCCAAACCGACACTTTTGACAGGATGTCGTTGAGCGTTCCCTTGGCAAGTTCTTTGTGCATAGGAACTGTGACGTTGTGTTCACCAGAGTCACTGATATTTTTCAGTCTCACATGACTACCTTTTTGGCGAACTATCTCATATCCAAGCTTGGAAAGGACCTTGATGAGGTCGCTACCACTAACTACTGGAAGCTTGGACAAGAGAATGCACCTGGGTCTCAGAAATTGAAAGTATCTGGATATCCTCTCCCGAGTTCAGAACGTCCTCGAAATGGACCTCGACGGCTTCGGAGATGTTCTCCATTAGCTCGTCCATGGTATCTCCCTGGGTGAATATGTCCACACCGATACCTCTGGCGCACCAGTACTCACCATCGTTGTAGACCTCGAACTTGACCAACATAAGGGCACACTCAGTGTCTAATTCATGTCAATGGTATATTTATGTTTGCAGTAGAATGGCTTGTGATGGTGCATACATCTCACATCCCATTGCATTAGAAGGAACAGAGGAATGAGTACATATACCGGGACTACCCATTTCTCTGTGATGACCAAAGACAAGCCGTCTGATGAAGATATCTTCTTAATCGAGCTCAAGAGATGGAAGGATATCATCCCAGAGCTCATGGATTGAGCGTCCACAAAGCCAGATAGACTTGAATCGTCATACTTCAATACTTGTTGTCGATAATTGCTGGGATGAAAGGGAAGGGCCAGAACCGCTTACTGGGCCGGAAGCTGCCCGCCTGAGAGGCGTGCTGGAATGTCAGGGGGCCTCCGGTTGGGGGGATTATTCTTGTTCAAGGATCTCATCTACTTGCTCATCAAGTGCAGGGACCTTGTTCTCAATGATGTCCCATACAATATCCCAATCAACTCCAAAATAGTGGTGAATGAGCTTATCGCGTAGTCCTGCGATCTTGTTCCATTCGATGTCCGGATGGTCCTCCTTCAGTTCAGGAGATATGTTCTTGACCGCTTCTCCGATTATCTCAAGGCTACGTTCTACTGCGCGTTCTAGCACAGGATCTGCAATAAGCTCCTTCTTCGAAATAGAGGAGCAGTTCTTTGTAATGAACGCGGTCTCATCCTTGATGTGTTGGAGGTAGACCTCATCCATCTCATTCACACCAAACCACTCCTTGGTCGATGGAACTTGCCATGTAAGGACTGAGGCTGTTCATTGTAACCAACTCGACGGTCTTTCCGAACAAGGCTTCAAGGTGGAAAACGAGCTCTATGAAGTTATCATAGGTTGGTTCAGAGAACTCAACGAGCACGTCAACATCAGAGTCCTCGCGCTCCTCGTGTCGGGCATACGAGCCGAATATCCCGATGCGCTTGACACTGAAGCGGGTTCGGATCTCTTCCTCGTTCTGCTTGAGAATCTGGAGTGGGTCCACGGTGCTCACCTGATGTGGGATAATAGTTGAGATTTGGTAGATAAGGATTTCTATGGTGGAGGGGAGGAATGGTAAAGAGGGCTCTTGCTGGGCCGAAAGCTGCCTGCCTGGAGGGTGTGCGAGCCGCTAGGGGGCTGAGGGTTGGGGGCTAATCAATATCATAGTATTGTTCAATTGTGACTCACT
>JANQNL010000034.1 GCA_028279585.1 Thermoplasmatota archaeon | reverse complement strand
ACCGAGGCATACCCAATACCGTCCATGAGCCCAGAGATGTAGAGCTCACGGACCTGGTCTGGGGTGAATCCCTGCTTCTGTTCCTCACCAGAGACGTTGACCTCGAGACAGATCTTCTGGAGGATGTTCTTGCCCTTGGCGTTGTTGTCGATCTTTTCTAGAAGCTTCTGGTTGGCCACCGAATGGATCATCTCCACCTTGCCAACTATCTTGTTCACATGCTTTCTGTGGAGGTGCCCAATGAAATGCCACTGGAGATCATCCTGTGGCATCTGTTGAAAGCGCTGGAGTATCTCCTCAGTATAGGATTCCCCCCAGTACCTGAACTCCTGGTCATAGAGCGCCTGAAGGTCTTCGACCGCACGCTTCTTTGTAACGATAAGCAGCTTGACATTGGCAGGGTCCCTACCCCCACGCTCGGATGCAGCGTCTATCCTATCCTGGATGGACTTGATGTTCGACAGCAGCTCCTGGGTTCTTGACATCGGGGGGGAAATGGTCCCATGAAGCATTAGGTTTACGGACGGCAAGCTCTATCAGCTTACTATTATTTGATGGACTCTCGGCTGAGACGTGAACGTTACACAAAGCTCAGAAAAAGTGAAGAAAAGATCGATATCCAGAACTGGTTAGCACTCGACCATTCCGTTCTGGATATCGATTTCATCCAGTATTTTTTCTGAGCTTTGCTCACTACACGTGCTTGCTTGCTCTTACAAGCAGGTCCACCTTCGCGGCCTTGTCCACGACCTCGAGCTTGTCAAGACAGGCCTGTAGGTCCTCACCCACCGCTATCGCACCATGCTTTGGCCAGAGGACAACTCCACAACCGCTTTTGAAGACGGTGCTTGTTGCTGTGGCCAGTCCTTCGCTGCCCATGCCCATGCCCTCGACGACATCCACGCCATCTTTGAGGTAGACATGTGATTCTTCAAGGCGGGAAAGCAGTCGTCTTACCATGACACCCCACCTGCGCATCTTCTCTTTTGGGAGGTCCTCGTGGTCGTCCTCCTTGCCTGTGATGAAGGAGATGCCCTTCTTGATGGTATGGCCTGCGTCTTCCAGGGTTCCGTCCACAGAGTCTGCGAAGCGTATCTCCCTGTAGGCTACCTCGAGCCATGCCAGAGTATAGGTTGGATGAACGTGAAGGACCGCGCGCTTCTCTGGGAACCTGGATGCAAGGACGTTGTGGACCTCGAAGTGCGAGAACCACTCGGAGGTCTGCTTGCCGCTTCCCCAGAGGCACTCAAGCTTTTCCTGACCGCCCCTTTCGAAAAGACCGAGGGTCTCTGGACCAGGATTTTCGGCAAGCTCCCTCATTCTGATACCGGTCCCTGTGATGAGGACAAGGTCGGATTTAGGATGCTTTGCATCAACATTGAGCCTTAGGGAAAGGTTTCCAGCCGAGCTTTCTGCCCATCCATGGTTCCACGCCACCTTGGCAACAGAGGCTATCTCATCGAGTATCTCGTCAGTGACGAACTTCGAATAATCCATTTGCTCACCTTATTCTATGCGCTTCATCAGTGCGATTATGGGCTTTCGAGCCACAAGTATCGCAGGTAGGAACGATCCTGCAAGGCCCATCACGGCCGTGAATATCAACAGGTATGCCATCACGGCATAGGGCGGCAGGAAGCTTAACTGTAATGGTGCTACGGAGTTATAAGCATAGATGCCAAGCCAGGACACCACAAGTCCTGAGAACACTCCTATGACCATAGAGACCAGCGCAATGGCCAGGCCTTCAAGCATCAGGGCTACAAGGACGTCCAGGTTCTTGAGTCCCATGGCCTTGAGGACGCCTATCTCATACTCCCTTTCCTTCACAGATGCGTAAAGGTTTGCGAGCAGAGAGAACAGGGCGACGACCATGAGTAGAGATGAGATGGCAGTGAACACGGCCTGGAGGACACCCATGACTATCTGCTGTCCAAGGATGGCTTCCTGGGTATCCGTGACCCACACACCTTCGATGGAGCCGAACCTTTCCTGAAGCTTCTCCACGACCTGTGGGGTTATGGCTTTGCTCTCACAGTCGATGAATATCGCAGTGTAGGTGAGGTTCTCCATGGAGATTCCAAATACCTTGGAGTAGCCTTCCAGAGAGAACGCTATACCGTCCACGTCCGTGTTACGTCCTATGACACCGACATATCCTGGCATCTGGTCTACAACGGCCTTGACCTCGAAGAACATTTTCTTGGTCGTACCACCATCACGTTCCACGGTTATGGAGATCTTGTCCCCTTTTGAAACGTCCAGCCTTTCTGCGACATCAGTTGAAAGGGTGACGTCATCGTCGTCCATGTCACGTATGTCGGACCGCGAACCTTCTTTCAGTTTCACATGTTGTTGGTAAACAGAATCTATAACGTTCTTGTCGAAACCTATCGCGAACGCGTTAGTGGACTCTTTCAGGATGACATCCGATACTGTGACCTGCTTGAATGCGGTGGCACCACCAGCGGTGTCCACACCATCTATCTCCTGGATGGTGAACAGGTCGCTAATGGGCATCTCGTTCTCCCACATGTCCACCTTGACCTCGGAACCTATACCCACTTCTGCGCTCTCCCTGGTGGATGCCATGATGGAGGAGAACATCGATGAGAACAGGATGAGGATCCCGACGATTATGCCGAAGATGATGTTGGTTGAAACGTTCCTGCGAACGTTTCGCTTGATGGACTTGCGAGTTATTTTGTTGGTCTTCTTCGTCACAGGATAGAAGATGAACGTGATGATGGTCTCCATGTATGGGACCAGGAACAGAAGCGACACGGACAGTGACGCTGGTATGATGATCATCATGCCGATAGCTGCTATGCATATCTCCTCTCCGCCAGACCGGATGCTCTGAAGGAACCAGAGGATGCTGAAGAACGATATCATGATGGCGATGAAGACGAAGAGTCCGCCAAGGACGAGCTTTTTGTCCACTCCTTCGGAGGAGACGAACTTGTACGACCCTGATGACTTGACCCTGTTGATGGCCTCTGCAGGATTGGTCTTTAGCGCCCTGATGATGGGCATGATGGAGAACAGCACGGTCACGCCAACGCCGATGGCGATCTGCATGATGAGCTGACCTGTGAGCTCAAGCCCTGTGAGCTGCATGTCGAGCTGGAACAGGAATATCGTGGCCTGACCTATGAGGAATCCTAATGGGAACGCTAGGGCTATGCCGAAGGCTAGTATGGACGCAAGCTCGGCCATCACCACCTTTAGGACGAACGATCTCCTGGCACCAAGAAGTCGCAGGGTAGCGATCTCCTGGGATTTCTCCTCTACAGAGAGGTTCATCACTGAGGATACGAGGATGCCAGAGATGGCTGGAAGGAGTATCGCGAAGAGGTATGATAGGGAGGTAAGGAACGAACTGGTCGTGTTGCCAATTGCTGCAGCCTTGGGAGCGGAGACGTCGTAGTCCTCCCCGAGCTTGGACGCAGTGTTCTTGGCTATGGCCTCCACTTCCTTGGCAGGATTTGTTGGGTCCTGGAGGTCGTAGAGGTTCTGGTCTACCGTGATGGTAATGGTGGAGGCCTTGTTCTCGAGGCCTGTTAGGTTCTGGAGATAGTCAAGGTTCATGACCACGTAGGAGCCGTGCGCGTAGGGGTTCTCCCACCTGAACCTGCCGCTGACCTCGTATATGCCAGTGACCGTGAGCTGTGTGGAGACGATCTCCTCGTCCACAACTGTCCAGACAGTGATCTTGTCACCCACAGTAGCGTGATGCTTCCCTACCTGTTCACCAAAGGAATAGGCTGCTTTCACAGAAAGCACACACTCTCCCCAACCGAGCCTGTATTCACCCACAGATGATTCCACAAATCCGGCTTGGTAGTCATCGTAGGTCCCTATGAGCTCGAAGAAGTGGTTAGGTTCGAACCCTTTTAGCGTCATCCCATAGGTCGTCAGGACCGGGTTGACGCTCTCGATGCCGCTGACGGTATCCAGGGTGTCTTCCACTTCGGTTATGTTCATGTATACTGGGTTAAGGTCTGCATGACCTACACTTTGGACCTCGATGTCATAGCCCACCCACTTGTTGATCTCGTCGAAGTCTGTCTCCTGGGCTGTTGCGAAGAAAAGTGAGATGGTTATCATCATGGAGAACGTCACAAGTACAGATAGCACTGCCATGGTGGTGCGGAGCTTGTTGTGCATGAAGCTGTGCAATAGGTACTTGTGGACCTTCATCGAAGTTTCACCACTTGATCCTTCCATCTTCCATGTTCAGGGTCTCGTCGGAGTAGGACGCCACGTTCTGGTCGTGGGTCACCATGAGGTAGGTCTTGCCCTTTCGAAGCTTTGAGAGAAGCTCCATTACAGCCTCACCGCTCTTCTTATCAAGGTCGCCTGTGGGCTCGTCGAGAAGGATGACTTTGGGGTCGTTGGCAAGGGACCTGGCTATCGCCACCCGCTGCTGCTCTCCTCCGGATAGCAGGCTAGGGGTATGGTCCGCCCTGTCCTCCAGACCAACCATCTTCAGGAGCTTGCCGACCCTCTTTTCCCTGTCTGCTTTGGGCATCCCCTTGAAGGTCATTGGTATCTCGATGTTCTCGGCAGCGGTCATGGACGGCATGAGATTGTAGAACTGGAACACAAAGCCTATTGTGTCACGCCTGAAGTCTGCCAGCTGGTTGTCAGAAAGGTTCGATATGCTCACACCGCCTACATGGAGCGTGCCGGTGGTGGGTTTGTCCACAGCACCTACAAGATGTAATAGGGTGGACTTGCCGCAGCCGGACGGGCCCATGAGCGAGATGAACTTGCCATCTGGAATGCCCATGGAAACGTCGATGACAGCGTTTATCGGTACCTTGCCTGTCATGTAGACCTTAGTCACATTTGTGAGACCTATGGCGCTCTTGTTCTGTGGCTGGAAGCGCTTTGGGATGTTTTGGAATGCCAAGGGGATGACCTCCTCGGGACAGCAAATGAATTGGAGTATATAATGTTAGAGGGGATATGTTGACAGTGTGGCAGCATTTAGGACGGACCTACTCGTTTGCCCAGTCTTGGATAGCATATCCCTGTTCGAAGTGCCACCCCTTGCAGCTATCGTAGCCCATGCCGTTCATCCACTTGCCAGCTTCTCCTGTGGCGATCCAGGGCTGCTGCTTGAGCTCCTCGACATTGGCAGCACCTGAAAGGAACATGCCAGCGCGGAACTCCTTCATCAGTGCCTTGATGCGAAGTGTCAGTTTGTCGTAACCCTCCACGGCCGAGGAAAGGACGGTCCCTGCAAATCCACCCGCATCTGCTCCGAGGACAACGGCTCTAACACCATCCAGGCCATTGATCAACCCACCGGTTGCCATTATCGGGAAGTCCTGGGTGGAGTTCTTCACAGCGATGATGGATGCCGGGGTTGGTATCCCCCAGTTCCAAAAGGTGTCACCTACAGATGTGTTGACAAGGTCCTTGGAGCGCTCTGCCCTGAACATCTCTACAGCAGCAAAGCTTGTTCCGGACATTCCACCGACGTCCACGCCCTTGAAGCCCATGTCCTTGAACTGCTGGGCTGCATGTCCATCCATGCCAGCGCCTGTTTCCTTAGCAAGTAGAGGTATCTCCTTGGCTATGGTCCAGATGGCATCCTCGACGCCCTCGCACTTGAGGTCTCCCTCAGGTTGGACCACCTCCTGTAGATAGTTGAAGTGGACGGCCATGATGTCTGCACCGATCATGTCCTGTGCGGTCTTGAAGTCCTCAACGCCCATGACCTCGTGGCCCTGCTGGGGGATGAGCTGGGGTGCACCGATATTGCCGATCACCAGTGGGACATCATACTCCTTGACGACCTCGTAGGTCTCACGGAGCTCGGGCTTTTCTATGGCTGCCCTCTGTGAGCCCACACCGAATCCGATGCCGAACTCTGCACAGACCTTTGCCAGGTCTGAATTTATCTGGGTGGCTTCCTTGACTCCTCCTGTTATCGCTGTAATGACTATCGGGGCCTCAAGCTTCTTTCCGAACAACGTGGTGGAGGTGTCGATATTGTCAAAGTCCACCTTCGGTAATGGATGATGTCGAAGCTGGATGTCCTGGAAGTGGTTATGCTCTGCCTCAGGCTCTTCATTAAGGCAAATGTCGATGTGATCTGACTTACGGTTCTCGATCATTTTCACACTCTCCAGTGTACTTCAGGATGGCAATGATAAGCCCCTCGCCATCTCAAGTATAGAAACAACTCCCTTTTACGTTTTCCCCGAGGAGTAGATGCATCAGGTTGTCAGGCTCCATCCCGTTGATGATGTAGGTAGGTATCCTAGCTTCCTGTAGCTTGAGTCCGACCTTTGTCTTCCTCTGCATACCGCCTGTAGCATCCTCGATGGCCATGTTCCAGGTCTTGACCTTGCCAAGGCTCACGCTGTCCACACGCTCAATGAGCTCTGCCTCTGGATGGGATGGCTCCCTGGTGTAGATCCCATCGACGTTGGTGACGAAGATGACCTTCTCGGCACCTAGCTCCAGGGCGATGCGTTCTATGATGTCGTCACCAGAGAGGATGGAGAATCCCAGGGTCTTATCGGTAACGACATCACCGAAGGTCACCGGTGTCATACCGAGCTCCAGGAACCTCTGGATGTTGTCCAGGGGGAGGTCCACTAGGACCTTGTTATCGTTTGTGGCGATCGATGCAGGAGCGATGGGAACGGGTCTGAAACCCTCCGACCTCATGGCTGACATGATGTACTCGTTGAGGTTTCGCATGTCCCTGTGGATGAGGCTTACATGCCTGAGCTGCTCGATGTCTGAAAAACCTGAGGAGATGTCGTGTTCCTTTGCTCGGGTATGGCCGAAGGAACCTGCACCGTGGACGACGATGAGCTCGTCTGTCTGGTTGGTCAGTTCCTCGATGAGCCGGGATGCAGTGTCAGGACGGAACTTGGGCTCTGCTCCCTTGTATGTGATAACGCTTCCGCCAAGCTTGACCACTATCATGTGGCATCACTCGATGGGGCTGAAAAGATCGTCAAGGACCTTTGCCTTCTTCTTCGGCTCTGGTCCTCCTTCCTTCTGCTGTTCTTCAATAGGTGCCAGTTCTGGAAGTGGTTCTGCAGCTGGTTCGGGCTCAATGCCTCTGTCCTTGAGGAGCGAATCCACATCCACTACGTTGGTGGCTGGTTCCGGTTCTGGTGCTGGGGCAGGAGCAGGGGCCGGTGTAGGCTCTGGCATGGCAACCTCTGGTGCAGGTTCTGGAGCTGGTGCAGGAGCAGGCGCTGGTGCCGGTGTTGGTTCCGGTGCAGGACCTGGAGGTGCTGTTGCACGCTTGTTCAGATACTCTGTCCTCAAGCTCTGGTAAAGCTCGCCGGATATCTGTCCCTTCTTGTACCTCTCGTCCAGCATCTTCAGCTTGCTATCGATATCTGCCTGGGTCTGCTGGGGTGCAGGTTCAGGGGCAGGAGCGGGAGCTGGTGCGGGTGCTGGCTGTGGAGGTGGTGTCCCTGCAGGCTGGCCGAACGCAGGCTGTGGCTTGTGCGCTGGCTGCTGGAAGGGCTGCGGCTCGAACTGCGGGGCCGGTTCCGGTGGTGGAGCTGGCTGTGCTGCTGGTGGAGCAGCAGGTGGTGGTCCTTCAGGACCGGTAAGCTGGTCGATACCAGACTGGGTGAGCTGTGTTGAGTATTCCCTTTTCAGGTTCTCGTAGAGCTCTGCAGATATCATCCCTTTCTGATACCTCTCCTCGATGAGCTTGAGCTTCTCCTGTGGAGACCTTGGCTTCTGAGGTGGTCCCTTGACGACACGCCTTCTTCGGCTCTTGTGGTCCTCTTCTGCAGATGCAGGTTCTGGGAGTGGCTGCTCTGGTGCAGGCTCTCCGCCCCAGGTCGGCGTCTCGTCAGCGGGTGTTGCCTCTGGTGGTGATGGGACAGAGCTCATGTCACCCATCATGGCCAGTTCTTCCTCTGTGTAGATCCAGTTGGTGTTCTCGAAGTACTCCTTGATGTTCTTGACAAGCTCACCCGAGTTCTCCACGGTCTTCTTCTTGAACCGCTTGAGAAGCTCTGATTCATGAGGAAGGACCATCTTGAGATGGAACTGCTCTCCTTTTGATAGGATGTAAACGTTAACGTGTTCGCCGCTGGACATGCTCTGGTCCTTCATCTCGCAGGCTAGGATCTCCTTGATGAGTATCTCGAAGTATTCTCTCTCTGCCCCTCCTCCTCCGAAGCTACTCTTCATACCTCCCATCTGCATGCCAGGGTTCTGGACCATGCTCTGGTCGGACCCACCGAGGGTGGACATCGTGTCCTCGAGCTCCATTATCCAGACCAGCCTTTCGTTGGTGAGGACGGCTCTTCCAGGGCTTGCATCGACAACTGGGTCTCCGCCGAAAAAGGACCAGGTGGTCTTGAGGTCAGGAACGAAGCGAGGCTCTGTGACCAGTATCTTCTCTGTGGCATGGAGGATTATCTCTCCTTGATCGTTGTAGATCTCGCCAAGCCCGTCTCCGCTTCCGGTCTTCATCGTACCACCGATATCGTCTGGAACAACGTTCCAGGTAATCCAACGTTCTCCTCAACTCTAAGATTGAGGGCTATCTCAATAGCTAAGAGATATATAAGAAGTTTGTCCCCATAGCTCTGTGGGAACCATGGATCTTCCGAAAGCCAGCTATTTCTTTTTCCGCTTTTTCGGGGGGAATCCGGGTATCTCACCTTTCCTCTTGCGATTGTAACGCTTGATACCGTGCTTGTCGAGGTCCTTGCGATACTCCGGGTCCAAGAGATGTCTTGGGCGGGTCACAGCCTCTATCTCCAGCATTATCTGGTCGGTAATGGCCCTGGTGAGCTCCCTGTTCTCATGCTGGCCTTTGTATATGGAGTAGTCCAGGGGCTTTCCGAACTTGATGAGTATAGGGTATGGCTTGGGTATCTTCTGATACTTTGGCTGGGCCTCGAAGGTTCCAAGCATTCCTACAGGGATGATGGGTGCCCCGGTCATGAGGGCAAGCCTTGCCACACCGGTCTTTCCCTTGTGGATGGAGCCGTCAACGGACCTTGTGCCTTCCGGGTAGATGCCGAAGAGGTCGCCCTGCTCGAGGACCTCCTGGGCTGCTGCAAGTGCACCTGTGTCCCCTTTTCCACGCTTGATGGGTATCTGGCCCCAGTTGCTGAAGAAGAACCGGCTGAAGGGCTTCTCAAAGTACTCCGCCTTGGCAACGAAGGTGATCCTGCGCTTAACAACGCCGGGGAGGAAGAAGTGGTCCGAGAAGGATACGTGGTTGGAAGCCAGTATCGCTGGACCCTTGTCTGGAATGCGGTCCCTGTTCTTGTGGTTCATACCCCACAGGATCTTTACCGGGACCCAGAGCGTGTACTTGCACAGCTCGTAGAACATCGGGCGGTATGAAGGCCAGGTAGTTGATAAAGATTGTTGTGAAAACCACCTACACGAATGAATCCTGTGCCTGGAGGTTTTCCCCGTCTCTGACATTAGTTTCGAAAACCTCCTCACGCTCAAACACCTTATCGTCAGTATTGATACGGTGTTTGGCGTCTCGTGAAACTGGTAATTAGTTCTGCCTTTCACGAGATAAAGGTTTTCATGGCCGAGGTTACGCTGGTAGTGGTTTACTTCCATACTTCCTGTCCGAGAACTCGTCGTATATCTCACCGACAAGTTCCTCCAGGATATCCTCCAGTGTGACGATACCTATCTGATGGCCCTTCTTGTCCATCACCACCGCGAAGTGGATGCGCTTCTTCTTCATCTGGTTGAATACCTCGGTGACATCCCTGCTGCCGGATATGACCTCTGGCTTTCTCATGATGGATGCCACATCCCCCTCCCTGACGCCGAGAAGGTCCTTGGTGTAGACCATGCCGATGATCTTCTCCTCCTCGTCAATTATAGGTATCCTTGTGAATCCCCTCTTGGCGATCTTCTTCTTAGCTTCCTTGATCTGCATGTCGGAGGTGACACTGAACACGTCGGAGATAGGCACCATTATCTGATGGACCTTAGCATCGCCGAAGACGAAAACCGACTCGATGATGTCCTTCTCGATACCTTTGATCACACCCTCCTCCTCACCAAGCCTAACTAGCTCCTTGATGGAATCGTCGGTGACGAACAACTGCTTGTCCTTGCGCTTTCCTCCAAAGATGCGGATTATGCCCTGGGAGATGAACAGGAACAGGAGTATGAGTGGGTAGAGGGCAATGGAAAGGAAGTAGATGACAGGGGAGACCCATGTGGCCACCTTCTTTGAGTTGTTCACAGCGTTGGACTTCGGAGTGATCTCACCGAACACGATGATGAGGAACGTGATTATGAAGACCATGATGGTCACACCTGCAGCTGCGAACAATGCGTTCGCAAAGATGGCAGCCACAGAAGACAACACGATATTGACGATATTGTTGCCAATGAGGATCGTGATAAGCGTCCTGTCCATGTTCTTTTTCAGCTTGTAAACGTACTCAGCGTTCCTCACTTTCTTCCGGCGCATATGGGCAACGTCTGAAGCGTTGAGGTTTGTCAACGCCGTCTCCGAGCCCGAGAAGAAGCCGGAAAGAAAGATAAGAACGATCATGAGGCCCAGTAGTAGTATGGCCTGTAGAAAGATGTTCATCGTCCCACTCCAAGGGGACTAAGGCAGGGGTGTGTCTAAAACCTTTCGCATCACTTGTGCCAGGTGATGACATACTCACAGCAGTCGTAGCCGTTGAGCTCGCACTTGGTCTTTGTGACCGTCCCCTTGCTCTTGGTCATCTCCAGTGCGCCCTTGAACACACCTGTCCAGGCTGGGCAAGAATACTTGGTGGTGGTGTTGTCCTTGATGGTGACCACGGCCCTGTTCTCTCCGTATACAACGTCGAACGAGCCGAATGTGAAGGCCTGTTTGTACTGTTTCGCGGTCTCGTTCAGGACGTAGGTGATGTCCTTGAAGCGAACTATGATGCCTAGAAGTCCAAGGTCTTGGACCGTGAAGATGCCGCTCTTTTCGATGTATTCCATACCGTGGTTGAACTCTATCCACTGGTAGATCCTATCGTTGTATTCGTCAGGATACCAGTTCCCTTCCTTCAATCCAGAATAGTCTATCCCTACTGAGTTGCAGCAGGACTCGAGACCCTGCTTTCCCCACTGCTTCTTGACGTAGTTGAGGATCCCCAGGAGGACATCGCCTCGGCATCTACGGTCTGGCATCGTCCTTTCATCCCCACCTCATGTATAAAGCATTTGGTTAAGTTAAATAAATAAAGCAGAGCTCCGAAAAATACCACAAGATATCGATATCAAGAACATTCTGCATCGACACTCAATGAGTTCTTGATATCGACCTATCTTCTCCTTTTCGGAGATCTGTGAAATTTCTTTGACCCTCAGCCGGTACAACGACCAACAGTAAGCTGTCAGATGCCAACAGTGATGTTGTCAAAAATCCAGCATTATCTGGACCATCTTCTCGGCTGCCCTTCCGTCGCCGTAAGGTTCGGAGCGCTCTCTTGTTGGATGGAAGTTGGATATCGCATCAAGTATCTTGCCCTTGTCCGGTCCTACCAGTATGTTCCAGCCATCGTCCACGGTCTCCACCCACTCGGTCTCCTCACGCATTGTGATGCAGCGCTTGCCTAGGAGGAAAGCTTCTTTCTGGATCCCACCTGAGTCCGTGAGGATGCCGTTGCATGACGCTTCGAGTGCCACGAAGTCCAGGTAACCAACAGGCTCGATGATCTTGACGCCAGTAGTGTCGACACCGAAGGTCTGGACCATCTTCTTGGTCCTTGGATGAAGTGGTAGGACGATCTGGGTAGGGGACTCTGCGAAGGCCTCGAAGATGTTTCGCAGAAGCCGTTCGTCATCGGTGTTAGATGCCCGATGGACAGTGGCCAGAAGGTAATCGTCTGCTTCGAGCCCAAGGTCTTTGAGAATGGTCCTGTCCGCAGAGAGTGCCTTCGCATGGAGGAGCGCATCATACATGCAGTCCCCCGTGAGATGGACTCCCTTGGTGATGCCCTCCTTCTTCAGGTTTTCAACAGCAACCTGGGTCGGAACGAACAGCAGGTCGGATGCATGGTCCGTGAGGATCCGATTTATCTCCTCTGGCATCTCCCTGTTGAAGGAGCGCAGACCTGCCTCGACATGGGCTGTTGGAATGTGGAGTTTGACAGCAGCCAAAGAACCTGCGATAGTGGAATTGGTGTCCCCGTAGACCAGGACCATATCTGGCTTCTCCTTGACAAGGACCTCTTCGATGCGCTCGAGCATCTTTGCGGTCATCTCGCCGTGGGTGCCGGAACCAACCTCAAGATCGTAGTCCGGCCGAGGGATCTCCAGCTCGTCGAAGAAGACCCTAGACATGTTCTCATCGTAGTGCTGGCCTGTGTGGACGAGTATGTCGGTTCCGCTCTTTCGCAGGACACGGGACACTGTTGCGGCCTTCACGAACTGGGGTCTTGCCCCTATTATCTCCACGACCTTCATCTTCTCCTCCCCTTGTGTTCTTTGATGACATCGTAGTACAGGTCCACAAGCCTTTCGGCATTGGTCTTGTAACTGTAATGGTCCACCGCAGCCTTCCTGGATGCCTTGGACATCTTGACCCGGAGCTTATCGTCCGACACAAGCTTCTTTGTGTACTTGATGAAAGCCTTCTCGTCCCCTTGCTTGAACTTATAGCCATTGTCGTAACCGACGACATGGGACAGCTGCATGTCTGGTATGACTATCGGCAGGTGACAGGATATGGCCTCCATCATGACAACGGAGTTGTTGTTGAGCCAGACCCCTGCATCGGCTGCTGAAAGATAGTCCGGTAGGTCTAATCGACCCACAAAGCCTGTGAACGTCACTGCCTTGGAGATCTTGAGTTCCTTAGTCAGGTCCTTGAGGTCCTTGAGGATGGAACCCTCTCCCTCTCCGACCACTAAAAGCTTCGCCTTAGGATGCTCCTTGTGGACCTTGGCAAAGAGCTTGAGGAGCTTATCTGGGTTCTTTCTCTTGGACAGGATCCCACAAAAGATCAGGACAACATCTGAGTCCTTGTATCCGAACTCCTTTCTAAGCCGTTTCCTGGCCTTGGGCCTTCGATCGAAGGTCTCGGTGTCTGCGCCTAGGGATGTGACCACCACCTTCTTCGGGTCGGCCCCATTGAACTCCATGGCGAAGTCCCCGACCTCCTTGGTTACGGCGATGACCCGCTTGGCCTTGGAGTAGGTGTACTTCCCAAGCCACTTACGGAACATGAGGTAGTCAATTCTGGCCACCACGTCCTTCCAGGACTTGACCGGTCTGATAAGGACATGCTGGTCGTAGTAGAAGTCGTGGGAGTCCGTGACGAACGGGAAACCGAGCCTGGAGGAGTAGTATGCCCCGATGGTCGGGGTTCCTTCTTTACCCCCATGTCCCTGGACGATGTCCGGCTTTATCTGCATCAGAAGCTCCTTGACACCTTTTACGAGCATGAAGTCGTAGAGCGTCTCGATGAGGATGGGCTGTCTGTAGACCTTTATCCCATCTATCTCCTTGTAGCCTACGAACCTTATCCTAGAGGTGTTCTTCTGACCTCCCTGCTCAAGCATCTTCTCGATGTTCTTGAACGGGAACAGTCTGTCCGAGGTGATGACGTAGACGTCATGGCCCATCTTCTTTTGGAAGTAGGCCGTATAGTATTCCTCGTATCCAAGTTCGGGTTGGAAGTACGAGCATAGATGGACTATCTTGAGCTTTTTGGATGCCATAGGCTCGACGAGGGATTAGGCCGGGGGTAAAAAGAGTTTATCTATGGAAATTTGACAGAGGGTCAGGTTTCCTTCTTGTTGTACAGGAACTCGACTATCTCTTCGAGGTTGATGTCTTCGACCAGGACATCCTCGTGCTTGGACTCAGCATCCATCTTGTAATACAACTCCCAGAGTAATTGAGGATCCATTCGCTGCACCAAAGGATAACCTCCGCATCGGCCGAGCAAAAGCATTGTATGTCAGGCTATTATAGTTTGCGCGGCGTGAGAACGATATTCGTAATTTCTGTGCATCAGATTGCAGACAATGTGAATGTTATTGGTAGACATGAACGGTCAAGAACGAATCCAGTCCATCACTGTAGACCTCCCCTTTCCTGTATCCATATCCGTGGTCTCCCTCAAGCAGGACGAACTCCTTTGGCTCGGGAGCAGCATCGTACAGCTTGCGTCCATGCTCCTCATCGATCACCACATCGTCCTTGCTGTGGACAACCAGCACCGGGCAGTCCACGTCCTGAACATAGTCGATGGTCGGGTAGTGGATCCTTGCCAGTGCGTCCACCGGAAGGAAACCGGCCCAGTCCTTTGCAGCTTCTGGATACGAGGTGAACGTGGACTCGAGGATCAGCGCACAGGGGTCGTGGTCCACCGCAAGCTTGGCACCCATTGGTCCTCCAAGCGACCTGCCTAGAACGATGAGGTGGTCTTCCTGTACACCTCTGTTCCGCAGAAGGTACTGGTATGCGGCCTCTGCATCCATATGCGTGCCGTCCTCGCTGGGACTGCCGCTGGACTCGCCATAGCCTCTATAGTCGAAGACGAACACGTTGAGCCCAAGCTCGTTCCAGATGGTCATCCGTTCCGTGTACCTGCCGATATTACCACGGTTGCCATGGCATGCTAGGACCGTGTAAGTCGCGTTGTCTGCGGCCACATACCATCCGACCAGGTCTGTTCCGTCCTCTGCTTCGAAAAGGATGGTCTCATACTCCAGACCGAAGTCAGATGGGACAGTATCGTATCCATCATAGGGTGTGTAGATGAACCTCTCCTGGAACACTGTGAAGACAACACAGAAAGTAAGGTAGAGCAGCATGAAAGATAATGCAAAGATAAGCAGCACTTTCGGAGTGTAGCGTCTGAACTTGGAGGCGTTCTTGGGACCATTGATGGCCCTCTTTAAAACGCTTCCAGCCTGTTGCATCTTACACCTTCTCTTGGACCGTGCCTACAAAGTCCTCTATGTCAAGTTCGAAGTCTGCTTTTTTATCAGCGTAGTTACCAACAAGTTCCAATGTAGCGATGATCTTGCATTTGACAAGCAGCTCCTTCATGGAAGGGATGGTCTTTCCGGCATTACCATCTGCCTTGGCGATCAGGGCCACCTTTTTCTTTCTAGCCATGTGCTTATTGAGGAACGTCCTCACAGGAGGGGTCATGTTACTTGCCCAGACGGGTGTTGCGATGATGATGACATCGTAATCCTCAGGGTCCTTTTTCAAGGGCTTGAGCTCAGGTTCTTTCTTCATCACAGCCTGCGCGCCACCCCAGAGGAACTTCAGTCCGCTTTTAGTGACCTCTTTGGCAGGCTTGATCTCCAATATATCTGCACAGATCTCGCGGGCTATCTTTTTAGCCATGACCTTTGTGGAACCTGTATGTGAGTAGAATACTATCAGGACCTTTGTGTCACAATCCTTGGGTTTTTCCTTCTTCTTTCCCTTGGGCATTGTATCGGGTAGAAATCCAGATAGCTGGATATATTTGTTTTGATATACAGAATACAACCCCTATCGTAAAAGAATAATACCCAGAGATTCATTCTACATTGGATGATCTGGGTCTGCTCAAGGTGAGATGAGTGAAATCGGCCGTATATACGATTATATATATTTTACTACTGTCCTTAATAATCTATGGATTCACAATCGATAGTGTCGAAGATTCTGAAGGGGAGCACTCTGTTAGGTCCCCTCGTAATTCCAGACAAAAATTCTCAGGTGGAAGTGGAACAGTAGCAAATCCTTTTCAGATATCGAATGTGACAGAATTGCAATGGATCGGAAATCATTCCAATTTGGATAAACACTATGTACTTATCAACGATATTGACGCAACAAATACTAGATTCTGGAATGGTGGAAAAGGGTTTGAACCAATTGCTAAAGATGCCTCTTTATCATTAATATATCATGGATCCGAATTCAAAGGATCTTTAAATGGACAAGGTTATTCGATTAATGGACTATATATCAACAGACCCGAAATGAATTACAATGGTTTGTTTGGTATGCTCGGTCAAGACTGCCTAGTGACGGATTTGAATCTCAACAATACATACGTGTCAGGTTATTGGCAAACTGGATTACTCGCAGGTGAGAATTCAGGAGCTCCAATTTCAGATATCACCGTTTCTGGAGACACCTATGGGTATTATTGTGTGGGTTCTTTGATTGGAAGGAATAACGGTGGAAATGTAATCCGTTCTCATGCTATGGGTGACGTTAAGGGATATCGACAAGTAGGCGGGTTGATAGGAGAGAATATCAATGCAAACCTTTCAAGTTCGACTTCAAGGTGCAGGGTTCAAGGCGATAGTGATATTGGTGGATTGATAGGGAACCATAAAAATGGGGAGGTTTCATATTGCGACTCAGAATGTAAAGTTTTCGGAAATTCTTCAGTTGGTGGGTTGGTGGGCTGTGTTTCAGATGGAATTATACATAATGTCTCGACAACTTCCTATGTTCAGGCTTATGAATATTGGGCTGGAGGATTGATAGGTGATCTGGATAATTTTGATAATAATTCCATTTTAAAGGATTCATGGGCTGATTGTATCGTCATCGGAAACTATTCCACTGGAGGTTTGATTGGGAGCGCGTATGGTAAAATTGATGGTGTCAATGCTTCTGGCTCTGTTATTGGTATAGAAAATGTTGGAGGCCTTATCGGATGGAATCACGGAGTTGTGATCAATTCCTATTCAGACTCTGTTATCCAAGGAAATTATGGAGTTGGGGGTTTGTTTGGGATATCTGATGGCGATGGTGGTTTTTTATCTGGCCAATATGTAGACTGTGTCAATTCATTTTATAATGTCGATGATGTCATGATAAATGGGGGCTCATGTATCACTAAAGGTGGGCTTTATAATGCTCAATATATTGACTGGATCTCCCATGGGAAGCAGTTGGAAATAAAAGACTATACTTCAACATTACATTATAATAACGGGTATTACACAGTGAGCAGTGTTCAAGGAATGCGCGACTTGCTCGGGTTTATATATAATCCTGAAATCAGTTTTCAGTTAATCACCGATATTGATTTGGCAAGCGATATAGATTATCATATTCCTGTATTACGGTCGGAATTCGATGGTGGTGGCCATACTATCTCGAACTTGTGGTTAAATCAATCTGGTAATAGAAATATCGGATTATTTGGAACTGTCTCGAGTACAGGGCTTCTTCGCGATTTGAATTTGGAGAATATAGCGGTCCATGGATATCAGAATGTCGGAGGCTTGGTGGGTTATCTCAATACCAACTTGACGAACTGTTCTTCCTCAGGAACAGTTAGTGGAAATATCTCAATTGGTGGGTTGGTCGGAGGAATTAATTCTCGGTATGAATATCCCAATGTCAATGCAATCGTTGATTCTATTTCTGTATGTGACGTAAGCGGTGACAGGAATATTGGAGGCTTAGCAGGTTTTTCTTTCTTTGGTGATGTGATACGGTCTTCATCATTTGGGACTGTCAGGGGTGATGAAGATGTTGGAGGTTTGGTTGGTGATGCCACGGGTGAAATCATATCATCAATTAATTCAGCTAAAGTAGTTGGTGGGGACTTTGTTGGGGGTATTGCTGGATATGGTTGGATTTGTAATGTTAAAGAGTGCTATTCCGTCACTAGTGTCGTTGGATGTGAACAAGTTGGTGGAATCATGGGCCGAGCATTTGCTACGACTATCAATACCTCATTCTCTTTGGGTCCCACTTATGGAAATAAAATTGTTGGTGGGGTTTGTGGTAATGCAAGTTGGTGTTCAATTACTAACGTTTATTCAATGAGTAACGTCAGTGGGCAATCGGCTGTAGGGGGTTTATCTGGATGGGTAAGTGAAGATGCAGAGATCAGATGTTCATATTCTAAAGGGATCGTTGGTGGAAATCAAGATGTTGGTGGTCTTATCGGATATTCAGAAGAAGGAGCCTCAATAATGAACTGTTTCTGGGATAACGAAACATCTGGCATCTCAGAAAGTGCTGGGGGAGTTGGGTCAAATACATCCAACATGATGTCACTGGAGCATTTTCTTAGCAATACATGGGATATCTCTCATATCAACTCCTCGATTACAACGATCTGGAAGATTGATGATGGATATGATTATCCCCGATTGGATTGGATGATGATCCCTATTGATTCCAACCCAATTGCTGACGCAGGTTCTGATGAACTTGTGAATATGGGTACGGTTCATCGGTTCGATGGATCCCATTCCTTTAGTTATGATGGCATCTCCAGTTACTCATGGAGTTTCATTGATAGAAATAACATCGAATTATCTGGTGTCTCGCCTACCTATGTCTTTAACGAGCCTGGGGTATATTTGGTCACACTTCGGATCGTTGATAATAATAACAGAGACGCAATCGATACGATAACCTTAACAGTTCGTGACATAGAACCGCCAATAGCTATCGCTGGTCCCGATATTGAAGTATATAAAGATGAGTTAGTAACATTTGATGGCTCCGCTTCATATGATAATGTTGGTATCACAAGCTACACATGGTGCATCTATGATGCCACTCCCTTCGCGTTCGATACTGTGATCGGAACATATACGTTCACAACATTTGGAGAGTATGTTGTTACACTGAAGGTTGCGGATGCCACAGGTAATTGGTCCATAGATGAGCTCATTGTACGGGTTGGGGACTTCGAACCTCCCGTTGCAAATGCTGGGTTAGATGTTATCATTGATGAGGATAATTATGTTGAATTCGATGGAACCAATAGTACTGATAATATTGGTATTGTCAATTACACGTGGTATTATTCGTTAGGGAATGAGATAGCAATACTGTATGGGATTAACCCCTCTCTTATTTTTGAAGAGCCTGGATTGTATGAGGTCGTATTGAACGTGACCGATGCAGTTGGATTCTGGAACACTGATGCTATCATGATCAAAGTCCAAGATATAACCCCTCCCATTGCACATGCTGGAGCTGATAGACACATAGGTCCAGGAACCATAGTTCGCTTCGATGGGTCAAAAAGCATAGATAATTACGGAATTCAATACTATTCCTGGACCATTGATATGGATTCTGGGGTCATTACACTTGATGGGATCTCTCCAGAGTTTAACTTTACCAGTAATGGTAGGTATTCTATTACTCTAACCGTATCCGATTATGATGGAAACAGTGATACAGATAGTTTGGTTGTCTATGTCAAGGAAGATAATGATGATATCACCCCCCTGATTTGTGTATTAATTCCCTTGTTTATACTATTCATTCTAATTCTGCTAGTAACTGTCCTTCTAATACGGGGTCGATTAAAATCGATCCCACAACAGAAGAAACGAATTCTTAATACTGACACAGAATTAAAAGATGATGATACTAATCTATCTGAAGACTCTATGAATCTTGATCAACTTTCTACCGACTTGGATCCCCATGGGTCGGAAATGACAGAAGATGAATCTCGATTCGATGATGATATTGTCATGGACGATGACTTGGATATGGATTATCAAGATGAGGATGACATGGATCTTGGTAGTGGAGAGAATGAAACGGATGTGGTTGAAAAAGATGATGAAAGAAATAAAGAAAAAATGGACGATGAGGCGAGTGAAATTGAAGACCTGATTGATGATGATTTCTTAACCTGACTATATGCTATGCAGTGTTTTATTGATGATCTACTACATCAACGCTCGTGCTCTCCATCACTGGCCATAGCGATGATCGTCAGACGGTCGATGTCCGCAATATCTTTCTTGAGCTGCTTGTGAAGTTCCTTTTTGATTTTTTCGATCTCTTTGATGGTCATATCCTCGTCGACCTCTATGTCCAGCTCGCCCATGTAGAACGGTCCGGACTGGCGCAGTCTGGCAATACGGGCACCCTTTACCTTTGGATGATCGTTCGCAATGTTGAGGATCACCATACGCATGTCTATGCAGGCCTTGTCACAAGCATCTATCAGAACGAGACTTGCCTCCCTGATGGCCATGAACGCGATGGAGACGATGATGAGTGCGATGATGAAACCGATGATGGCATCTGCAATGGTGAACCCTGCCCAGGATAGTATCAGAGCGACTACAGCCAGGAACGAAGCTGTACCGTCCTTGATGGTGTTGAAGGCCTCGAGCTTCGCAGACTTAAGGTTGCCTTTTCGTTCCTTCATGAACTTGTAGGTTCCGATCCCCACAGCCACAATGGCTGCGAACATTGCTATTCCCGCACCGAGCAATGGTACCTTGACCTCATGTGGATCTATGAGCTGCTCGTAGGACCTGAACGCAATGTAGCCTGCCAGGATGACCATTACAATGGCTGCAGCGACCGATGCTAGGTTCTCCAACTTGTAGTAACCGAAGTGGAACTTCTGGTCCGCTGGCTTTCTGAAAAAGCTCAACCCGACCCAGACGACACCTGACACGAACCCATCACCAACGCAGTCCACACCGTTGGCTGTGAGGGCCACGGACTTGGAGTAGGTCTCACCAAGGACTATCTGCACTATTCCTATGGTTATGAGGAATATGGCAGTGGCGCCTGCAAGTGCCTGGGTCTTGTCCTTGAACATTGTCGTCTCCCACCGATGGACATACAAAATAAATAGATTGTGCAGCTCAAGTTCCAGATGTGCCAAACTATATATAGCACGCGCGGTTTGGAAAGCCATCGGCAACAGGCCATCTCTGTGTGACTGGCTTGTCCACAGGTCATCTGTTGTCCTTGGAGCGTATTGACATGGCCGTAGAAAAAGGAGACAAGGTCAAGGTTGACTACATCGGTACCCTTGAAGATGGGACCATCTTCGACAAGTCTGAGGACCACGGCGAGCCTATGGAGTTCACAGTTGGCGAGGGCCAGCTCATCCCTGGGTTCGAAGAGGCCGTCATCGGAATGGAGATCGGTGACGAGAAGGAGATAAATCTGAAGGCAGAAGAGGCCTACGGTGAGCACAACCCAGAGCTTGTCCGCGAGGTCCCCCGCGACCAGTTCCCAGAGGGCGAGGAGATCGCAGAGGAAATGATGGTCATCATCGGCCTTCCTAACGGAATGCAGGTCCCAGCACTCATCAAGGAGATAAAGGACGACGAGGTCATACTGGACCTTAACCATCCTTTAGCTGGAAAGGACCTGACCTTCCAGATAAAACTTGTTGATATCGTCTCTGACATCATCGTTTGAGACTATTTTGGCGGATCAAGCATATCCAGCCATTCTCTTGTAATAGCGGTAGCTTCCCACTCACGCTCGAACATTGCGGTGATATCGAAGTGACCCGCACCTTTTACCAGCACGAGCCTGGCCTTTGCATCGTTACCCAGAGCCTTTATGAAATTCTCCGAGTTCTTGACGTTGACCAACATGTCCATGTCACCGTGTAGGCAAAGGATCTCCATGTCCGGTGGGTCCTCTACCATTCTTATCGGATCCGCAGCATCCCAGTTATCTTCTGGTCCGATGTATGCCTTCAAGGTCTGCTTGAACTGGACCTCAGTGTTGGAACTAAGGTCCAACGGGCCAGATACTGAGATGAAGCCTCTGAAACGGTCCTGGTCCAGACCGTGGGCGTTGAGGAGTTCCTTATCCAGAGCCAGGACCGCTGCGAGCTGGGCTCCTGCAGACTGGCCTGCAAGGATGATGTCCCCGTCCCACTGGAGTTCTTCCAGAGCCTTTATGAGTCCCTGGGCCACATCGATGGCCTGGGCCGGATACTTGGACTGGGGGGCTTTCCTGTAGCCTCCCAGAACTATGGGGAATCCCATCTGGGTGAAGAATGTGGCAATGAACAGGAACGTCTCAGGCCTTCCGGCCATCCATCCCCCTGCGTGAAGGAAGTAGACGATGGTGGACCTTTTTGGCGTGTTCTCCTCTGGTCCCATTATCATCAGATACTGGTCTGGATGATCTCCGAACTTGAACGTTGTTGGGCCAGCACCCAGATTGCGAAGTAACGCGTCAATTCCAGTTCCAAGGGTCGGTCCTTTGCCAGTGGTCTGCTTCATCTTGTTCACAACCCGAACTCGATGGCCCCAATGGTCCCAAGCAGTAAAAGGATGCCCATGGCGATGGGCTGATGGATGAGGTATAGGATGAGAGTGTGTCTGCCGATGAAGGAAAGGACCTTGATGGGGGGCAAGTGTCCGATATCTGGGAGTTTGAAGCTGCGCTTATGGTCTGCGTAGACCACCTTGCCTATGAATATCCCAATGAGGACCACTCCGAAGTTAGGGATCATGGGCGAATGGTCCACGGTCCAGTAATCAGTGGACGTCAGACCGAGCCAGAAGAGGTAAGGTGTATCGACCGTTGCTCCGTAGACAGGAATTTCAAGCAGTAAGATGACCACGCCGAACGGAAGTACCTCCCATCCAGATCGCAGGAATGGATAGGCCAGGATGATGGACAGACCGATGCAGTGCAGTATCCCGAAATAGACCATACCATCTCCGAACACGAAGTACGTGACAAGTGTGATGATCATGCCAAGACCGAAGATGGCCCCTCCGCGCTTGGCAAGCTTTAAGATGACGTTCTTCTCGCTCATTCCCTTCAGCTTTGCCCTGTCATAGCTCATGGTCAGGGAGATGCCGACGATGGTCAAGAACATGAACCTGTAGATCCAGCCTTGATAGTACCATTGTGGGTCGGTCCAGGTGATGTTGAGCTCACCGAAATACTGGAGGTCGTACATCACATGGTACTGGACCACCAGGATGATGGCCAATGCCCTTGCACAATCCACCTCCCATAACCTATTGGATGTCTTCGTAGCTGATGAAAGACCAATGGTGGTCAAGACCTTTTGGACCGGTCCAGGCAGTCGTATCTTGTCGGTCCACTCACTTGCTTTCTCCACGTTCATGGATGCACAGCTTGCTTAATGAATCCTCGGACCCGACAAATAAGATTATAGGATAGCACCCATATGCAGAGCCTCCGGGGGACTCTCATGAAGGTCAACCTTGCAGGATACAATCTGGACACGTCGATGATAGAGCAGCTGGGCGAGGGCTCGGACCTGCCTCTGACACCAGAGACCATCGCCACTGCGTATGCAAGGATATCGAGGGACCCAGCCTCTGTGGACGAGCTTCGGAAAAGGTCTGTGGAGGATGTTGAGTCCGCCCGCAGATCTGCCAGATCCATCGTGTTCGGCATGAACCATCAGTCTGTGGCCGAGCATGCTGTGTTCAACTTCGACATCATCGACATCTCCAGACTGGCAGTGGAGTTCCTCGAGTGGCACAGGCTCTGTGCGTATACCGAGAAGTCCCAGAGGTACCAGAAGCTCGAGGGAGACTACATGGTCCCTTCAGAGTTCGAGCATGACCTGCCTGCGAAGAAGCTTTTCCTGGAGACAGTGGAGTCCCAGAACGAACTATACCGGACAGCTTTCGAGCAGCTCTCCGAATACTTCAAAGAGATCTATCCAGAGATGACCAAGAAGAAGAGCGATCTCCGGACCATTGAGGGCTATGCCAAGGAAGATGCCAGGTACGCAACAAGCCTGGCCACCCATGCACAGCTTGGGTTCACAGCCAACTGCAGGAACCTCGAATACATGATACGCGTGCTCCGCTCCCAGCAGCTCAAGGAACTACGGGACCTTGGGGACGAGTTCTTCAACAAGGCCGGGGAGATCGCTCCCTCGCTGATATTGCTAACAGATCCTGTGGAGTATGAGAAGAACTTCGGAAGACCCCTCAACGAAGACCACTTCACCAAGACCCATCCCGATACCATGGTGGCCGTAGAGGAGCTCTTCGAGCTTGCAGGGACAGACCTTGGAAGGGAGGAGTTCCCGACCATTGGAGATGTGAGGTTGCTCCATCATACCCAGGATGCAGACCTCAGGGTCATGGAGGCCATACTCCATTCACATTCGCGCAGGCCTGCTGGAGAATGCAGGACCCTGGCAAAGCGGCTAATGCAGCAGCCTGAAGGAGAGCGTGACAGGCTCATCAAGCAGATCCTGAAGCATTCAAACCCATGGGAAGCTGCGACCCGGGAGTTCGAGACCGTGGACTTCACATTCGAGGTTGTCCTGTCCGCAGCATGCTTCGGACAGATGAAACGCCATAGGATGTCCACCCAGCTCATGCAGCCATACGATCCTGACCTTGGCTACATGTTCCCACCATCTGTGATGGAGATCGGCCTGGAGGAGGAGTTCAGCAATGTCTACGAGGAAACATCCCAGGCGTTCTATGAGCTTTCCAAGGACCACCCAGTGGCTGCCCAGTATGTCCTGACCAACGGGCATCGCCGAAGGATGATCCTCAAGGCGAATGCTCGTGAGCTTTACCACATGTCCAGGCTTCGAGAGGATGCCCATGCCCAGTGGGACATCAGACAGATGACCGCGGACATCCTGTCCCTTGCCAAGAAGAAAGCTCCAATGACGCTGATGCTGGCTTATGGCAAGGATATCTTTTCAGAGAAGAAGAAGGAAATTCTCCACTGATCATTCCCAGGTCACAGAGAGCTTCTTTGACGAGGGTTTCCCCTCAAGAGATATTGTTTCGACATCACCATCTACACCGCAGGCATCAAGTACCCCGTGGATGCAACCTCTATAATACTCCATCCACAGGTCCACGTCACGAAGTGAGTCGAAGTTCAGGTCACAAGTAAGGATGACCTCTTTGGATTTTGTCACCTTCTCGAACCCATACTCCCCTGTGTTCATCATCCAGTCCTGGCGGGTGTTGCAGGTGAGGACCTCTCCAGGGTCTTTGCCCATGAACATCTGCGGCCACTTTGGGTCCACAGATATCATGAACCTACCTGCACCGTGGAGTGAATGTTCAGAATATTCATCCAATAGTCTGTCGGTCCTTTCCAAGAGAGTAATGAACTCTGAAAGCGGGTATGCCCTTTCTTCCAGGTAGTCCTCAGGTGAGTATCCGACCTTGTCGATACTAGCCTGACCAAGTTTCTTTTTCAAGAACTTGAAGATGTAATGGAAAAACACGCCCTTGACCCATGGACCGTCCATGCTGGGAGATGGAAGCTCCGCTATATCAATATCACGGAATCTGCAATAATGTCAGGCCCTTTTACCTGACGTGTATCTTCTGAAAACCGGAGTCAGGATCGTTTCCGAAGGCTTCCAGTCTTCCTCGGACAGACCACTCGTGCTTCAGGGTACCAATGTAGGTGGGCTGCTGTCCCACTGGTATGGAGATCTCGCCCTCAACTACCTTGGTCTGGTTATTTCGTAATGTGAACGCTCCGCACATGGGAATTTCGTTCTTGTACGTGTTCTTACCAATGGTCTCTGTATAATCCAGTCTTGTTCCACATCGGCATTGATGCTTGACCCTGAGGTCCCCATGTTCGCGTCCCAGGATATCTACGAATATCCCCTCGGACTTGACCTCTGAATCTAAAGAGACCACTGTGACCTTGACCTTGGTCGGTTTACCTATCTCGAGGTTGCTGTCCGCTACCTCCATACTAACATCAGCTGCTCCGCCAGTTACGGCGTTCTTTGCGTCCTTTATCTTGTCAAAGATCCCCATTCGATATCACCGAAGCACAGAACCGCTTCGGCCTATAAACGGGTTTTCCTGCAAGGTTTAGGATGGCCAGTCGAAAGCTTCGACCAGTTCCGGCTTTGCGCTTCCGTCCCCATTCCTTGTGATGACGTGGATTTCGACCTTGGTCGGGTTGCCGTCCCCATCGTAGAACAACCTGTTCTCGACAAGACGTGGATCATCGTCCTTGGATACGAGGTTGAAGCCGAACACCCAGTAATCGTCGCCCTTGTCCTTTGCAGCGTTGACATTGTTGACAAAGGATGGGTGAGCTGGGTCTACCATGCCACCGGCCGTGCACTTGGCTGTGATGCGAAGCACCCACTTGCCTGAGGCAACATCCTTCTCCTGGTATGCAAGATAGGCGTAGTCCTTGTCGACCATCACATCATACGAGTTGAGGTAGGCAAGCTGTATGTACTCCTTCCTGTCATTGGACTTAGGAAGTGCTAAAAGCTGTTCTGGCCCCTTTGGCTCTCCTGGCCAGTTGAACTCGATGGTCTGCTTGTCCGTTGGTGAGCCATCCTCGTTCCTGGTCTGAAGGTCCATGACCACCCTGATGGGTGCCAGGTCATTGTCGAAGTAGAGCCTGTTCTCGACCAGGCGAGGGTCATCATCCTTTGTCGGGAAGTTGAACCCGAAGATGATGTAATCCTTCCCCTCTACGGCAGCCTTGGACATGTTCGTCCTGACGCTTGGATGGTCTGGGTCGAGCTTTGTGTGGGCTGTGCAGGTGGCCTTGATCTGGAGGTACCACTTCCCCGTGTCCGGGTTGGTCTCTGTGAAGGCCAGGTATGCATAGTCCTTCTTTGCGATAGCATCGTGTGATTCGAAGTATCCTAGTTCTTTATGGACAGCCCTGTCGCTGTCCTTTGGTAACGTTATCAATGGGTCCCCCATGGTATCACTTCGGCCCAGGAACGTGCTCAAGAGTATTAAATCACTCGGGAGGCTCGAAGGTGTTGCAGTCAATGACGAAGTCATCGGATAGGTCCTTGGCATATCGTTTGACGATGCCAGCCTTAACGGTGATGAGTCGACCAGACCTGTCCCAATCTGCCCAAAGGACGTCCTTGACGAGCAGTTCGATGTCCGGGTTATCCGAGTGATGCTTTGCGATGGGATCACCGTCCCTCGCTCGAAGCATGAGCTTGTCGGTGGTTCCCTTCTTTTCGTACCCAACGGTCCCATCATCGTAATCTGTAAGCTTCCATCCTTTAGCTTCCAGACGTTTGGCGAACGGGTGTGGGCCGCCCCTGTGTTCTTTGTACTGGATGGAATAGTACTTGGTCATATCACCTCTAGGCGTATGCTTGGCCTTATTGTCGATGGGTGAACCATTCGGAAGGTCCAGCCACAGTGTCCGCTTTCCTGTGAATGCTCCTCCGCCTTCCCAGGTATCGTTCATTGGCCACAGGACCAGAGCCGTTATCCTTGGGGGCTCGCATACCGCGGTCCAGCTGAATATGTCCTTTGTGGGGCCCAGGGCGAAGTAAACCAGGTGTTTTCCGTCCCTGGATAGGTCACAGCGTTCGGAATAGATTCGACCGTTGAACCATGAGCCACGCTCTATTTCGTCTGTGGACTGGTCCCATGTGACCAGGTGAACCTTCTTGGCCCTGGCGCGGACGATGAGGACAGCTTTATCAGCATTTCTGGCCTGGAGCAGGTCTACCCTCGCAGGGACCTTCTTGTTCATCCGAGCTCTTCCTCCAACTGCTCCTTGAAGTCCTGGACAAGGGCATCCATGTTGTATGGAGGTTCCTCGTTGTAATCCAAAACTGTCATGGCGCGGACCATGTCGTAACTTGCGACCAAGGCTATCTTTGGATAACCCCGATCGGACTGGTCGTAATGTGTCATGGCATGGCCGACGTCCTCTATCTCGAAGTACGTATCGTCCAGGATGTCCTGGCCGATACCTGCAGCCTCAAGGGCCTTCATCGCCACTTCTGAGAATTCCTCGAGCCTGCGTTCCATGATACTCATCCTAGCACCGACCAAACGTTCCTTGATGTTACCCATGGCCTCGATTATGGAATCTGCCATGTATGACTCGTCCTCGATGTACTCGAAGATGCCGAGTTCGTTACCATGGAACAGGACCATGACATTCGGGAAGTCCTCGTGGAACGTGAACGCTGTCTTATCAACAGGGATGCCTGTGGTCTCGTCGATGTGGTCCACCAGGATCTCGATGACGTCGTCCCACTCCATTCTCAACCATCCTTGGGATCGATCTCATGGTTCTGGTCGAACCTGTAGAGAAGCTCCTTGAAAGCTTCCTTTGCGTCGAAATGATACATGTACATGTAGTCGATAAGGTCGATAAGGTCATCCCTGAAACGCCTGATGGTTTGCTCATCAGGTTCCTCGTCCTTGTAGACATAGTAGTACTGGAATGCCCTGGTCATCATGTCCATGATCTCATCTCTGGATGTGTACTCGTCCATCATCCTGGCAGGTGTGAACTTCGGTCCCATACCATCGCATCTGGGACATTTCTCAAGGTCTGGATAGATCTTTGTGCAGTAAATGCAATCCTTGAGGCAGCCCTGCTCCATTCGCATGGGGTCATCCATAGGGGGGAAGTCTGGTGGGAAGGGTAGGTCTGCTGGTGGGTTCTCGTTGACCTCACCGTCAGGTCCTATAGTGACAGGGCCGTTCGGGTTCATGTCAGGGGTTGCGACCACGGGCTCATCGCCTGGCCATGGTGTCTCCGGGTCTGCGAAAGGCTTCGCCTCAGGTCCTATCGCTTCTTCTTCTGCCTTCTCCTCTTCATCCGTGCCCTCACCTTCTGTAGCTTTCAGAAGCCCGTCGAGCTCTTCCTGTGTGAGGGTACTGCTCGTTTCTGGTGGTGGAAGGACAGAATGGATCTTCTTCCCCCTCTCATCAAGCTCTGCCCTGATGTTGTCGGGAAGTGCGCCCATCTTCTTGTGCTCTGATCCAGGTCCATGCTTCATCCAAAGTAAGCACTTGGTGCAGAAGGTGAGGTAATAGTTCGGAGCCTTGGTGATGGACTGGACCTCGTATACCTCGGACTCTCCACCACAATCGCAGGGGATAGGTACAGGTCTGGGTTCACTGTAGTTGGCTATCTCTTCCGGTATGTCCCGCTTCTTGCCGCACTTGTTGCATTCCATTGGTGGTGGCATTGTAGCTGATACTGGTGAGAACCATTCCGGGTATTCGAACGTCCCTCCACAATCACACTTTTCGTCTGGCATGATATCACCTTCTTTTCTGGGTCTTCTTCTTAGGCTCCTTCACCTTGTAACCATAACGTAGTTCCTGATATCTCCCTTTTAGCCCTGATATACGCTTTTTGCTCAAGGGTTCTCTCCGGAAGTGCCAATCCTTTGGCCTTGTCAACATCCTCTTTCTGTGGACGTCCCAGTAGTAGACCCCTCCCAGGGCCAGGATGACGATACATACAGCCTGGATCATTAGGCCATACATGTACAGGTCATCCCTGTCGAAGATGAGGAACATGGTCCCAACTCCTATGTAGGTCGAGAACCTGGCTACCATGGAAAGGATGGACGAGCCCTTCTCTATCGGGTCCTTCTCGGTCTTGAGCTGCAGGGAGTAGAATCCGAGCAATCGTCCTATGAGGGTTCCTGTGCCCAAAAGGATGGCTCCTGCTGCGTAGAATGGTACGTGTTCCTCTGGAAGATGGAGTGCATAGGGTGCAAGGCAAACACCGAACAGGACCGGGAGAAAGATTATCAGAGGAACTCCTCGAAGAGGGCCGACGATAAAGGTCCTCACGCACCGACCCAGGATGCCACCTATCCCAACACAGATGAGTATCACGAACAATGTGTCCACAACCCCCATCCATAAAGCTGCGAACAGTGCGCCAACGCCAATGGACAGGCCAAGGACCGTTCCGAAGTCCCTACCCTCGGAGCTATCTGTACCCTCGAAGAAGGTCCAGTCCCTGTTCCTGTTGAACATGAAGAACAGCGAGATGAGGTATGTGATCGCATACCCGCCCGCGATAAAGAGGAAGAATGGTCTCCAAACGAACAGGGCCAGGAACAGGAACACGATGCAGATGATACCGAAGATGATCGTTATGAGAATTGCGAACAGACCCTTAACAAGGTCTGCAGGTGACAGGTCCACAGCTATCTGACCACCTTCTTCTTCCTCGGACGCTTATGTTGAGGGATGGATGGAGGTGCATGTGGGGCCTTGGGGACGTTGACCCTTAGGTCACTTGGGTCATAGGTCCTGTACCTGAAGTCGTTGGCCCTCTGCTCCTGGACACGTTTTCCGACCTTCATGATTGTCAAGAACGCTCCAACGAGCATTATGACCAAGATCACCGACATCCCGATGATGCCAACATACTTGTGGGGCATGTCATAGAAGATCATGTAGATGGTGATGGCCCCACCGACCACACCCAAAACAGACAGCATCGCCATACCGGATGCCACTCTATCGACGGGATCCTTGTGGGTAGCCAGCTCTAAAGCGTTGAATCCAAAGAGCATCGATAGGAGTGTGATCGCCGTAAGTAGGAGCACGGCTCCGATGTAGTATCCCAGGTGGTGAAGTGGCAAGTGATGGACATAGGGTGTAAGGACTATCCAGACGACCGTAGGAACGAACGGAATGATGGGGATGAACTTGTTCTCCCCCACAAGGAAGGAACGTAGGCACCGGGCCGAGATCCCAACGATACCTATCACGCACAGTCCCAGAAGCAGGGAGTAAACGAACTTCATCCCCATCCCTGTGAACAGGGAACCTACAGCAATGGTCATGCTTACAGCCACGCCAAAGTCGAACGCGAAACCCTCGTGGCTCCCATGCATGAACACCCAGTTCCTCCTGTCATACTGGGTCAGGGTAAAGCTGACGATGAACGCAATGCCATATGCACCGGCGATGAAGTAGTGGAAAGGCCTCCATACGAAGAAGGCCAGGGCTAGGAACACTAGCGTGAAGAGGAAGGCGAAGGTGCCCACGGCTGTGACAACCAAGGTCACAGGTCCGGACTGGGGGGTTCCTCCAGTGCCATTGACCACGATACCACCTGCAAAAGGATTGTGGTGGCGGTTTAAACCATTATCTATGTTCAAAGCTCCTTGACGACCTTGAGTCCCACATCCATCAATCTATCGTCCGGAGAATGCCTGTGGCGAGCAGCGCTTGTGCAATAATCCGGAATGACGAATGAGGACCCTCCTCTGCGAACTCTCCGATACTCCCCTGTAGAGGTCTCCATCCAAGCCCATTGGTCTGCCGGAGCATCATTATAGGTCTCATGCCAGACGTCTGCACACCATTCACCTACGTTGCCATGCATGTCATAGAGTCCCCAGTCGTTCGGACGCTTCTTGCAGACCTCGTGGATGCTTCCCTTTGAGTTATTCTCGTGCCAGCAGTAGTCGTCCAGCATCGACCTGGAGTTACCAAAACAGAACGTGTCCTTGGACCCCGCTCGACAAGCATACTCCCATTCTGTATCGGTCGGGAGCCTGTAAGCCGCTGTATCCTCCTTCTCGTTCAACCTCTGGAGGAACTCCATGACATCGTTGAAAGATACCATGATAACTGGGAACTTCGGGTGGTTCCTCTTCATGGCTGGAGGATCCATGAGTCTGGACCATTGCTCGTTGGTCACCAGATGAGTACCGATAAGAAAGCAGGTCTCGATAACGACCTTATGAACTCCAGCGTTGGTCCTGTCCATGGATGACTCCTTTGGAGAACGACCCATCAGGAACTCTCCTGGAGGAACCTCGACGAACGACATCTCCAAGGTGTTAACATGTGGACTGCCCGGCATCTTAACTAGTAGCACAGATATGGTAAAAATAACTTCCTTAAATGACAATTGGATTAATATCCGACAACCCCCATATCTAACTGAGGAGTGGTCGTATTGGGTAAGGCCCTTGAACGAGCTATCGTTGGTTCTCTTATCGGAACAGCTGTGGCAGATGCCATAGGTCTACCTTCGGAAGGTGCATCTCGAAAGAGGCTGGCAAAGATCTACGGCACGATAGACGACCACAAATTCCTTTTCGGAAAGGGCATGATGTCGGATGATACCGAACACGCCCTGTTGGCAGCACAGGCCTTGATCGTTTCTGGTGGAGATCCAGCCTCGTTCGGTAAGGAACTGGCACGTAGGCTCCGAATATGGCTTGCCTTCATACCAGGCGGTATCGGATGGGCCACCATGCGTGGCATCTTAAAGTCCTGCTTTGGCGTCCCACCGGAAAAGAGCGGAGTGTTCTCTGCAGGAAATGGCCCAGCCATGAGAGCCCCCATCCTAGGAGTGTGCTTTGGCGACGATCCCAAACAGCTCCGCAAGCTAGTTCGCATCAGCACGCGCATCACACACACCGACCTCAAAGCAGAGTATGGCTCGCTCGCAGTGGCTATAGCCGCACACATGGCGTTCAACCAGGGGACGGACGTGTCTGGTAAGGAGTTCCTCAAGAGGTTACAGAACGAGCTCGGTAAGGATGGAAAGGAGCTCCTGGTGATGCTCAGGAAAGCTGTCAAGAGCGCTGAGAAAGGAGAGTCCACCTTCGATTACTGGAAACGGATAGGGCCAGAGAAGGGACCTAGCGGATACATGTATCATACAATGCCAGTGGTCATCCATGCGTGGCTTCTTCACCAGGATGATTACAAAAAGGCTGTCATGGAGGTCGTGCACCTGGGGGGAGATACGGACACCACGGCAGCGATACTTGGGGGGATCGTTGGAGCAGCGGTCGGGACCAAGGGTATCCCGAAGAAGTGGCGCTCCAATATGTGGGAGTGGCCACGCTCCATGCCTTGGATCGAGGGTCTTGGAAAAAGGCTGGCTAAGTCTATGGAGAAAGGCAAGCCTGGACAACAGATGCCATTGGAGTGGTGGAAGCTTCCCCCACGTAACTTCATCTTCTTCTGGGTACTGATCTTCCATCAGTTCCGCAGGGTCCTTCCACCCTACTGAGCACACTCGAAGGTCCCGTTTATGGTCCCGTGGTCCGTGGCGAGTCTGAACTTTCCGAACGGTAGGTCCTCTAGTGGGCCCACTGTGACCTCGCCCGAATCGACCTCTGTGAACAGGTAGCACTTCCCCCAGTACTCTGGAATGTCAGATGTGAAGTGCATCTTCACCTTATCCACTATCCATTCTTCTTCCTCTTGGCGGATGTAGATGGTTATCTCATAGGACTTGTCCGGAACGGATGAGATCGTGATGAGCCAACCACCCAGATCATCGGTCATCTCCTCTGCATTGGCCTTCCATTTCAAGCTCTCCATGAACAATGGTTGGATGGCAGCTGAAGCAGTGGGTTTGACGATAGTCCCGATGATATTCGTATCATCTCCGATGAGGTCCTCGTCAACGATGAGGTCTATGGCCATGTTCGGTCATGGTATTGCTATCATAAATAGATGGATGACCATGTCCGAACATGGACAAGTGCCCGTGGAAGTTGACCATGGAACAGGCAGGTGAGGAGATCATCTGTATCCTGTGGAACACCGCTGAAGATACTTACGAGTATGCAGTGGACAGCTTTCTCCAACCTGTTTCACTGGTGGTCACTGGCCTCAATGACAAACAGTTGTCCTTCAGGCGAACGACCCCTCCTATCGACCCTCCTGGTCTTCTGGGATACTCGAAAATGAACGGGCATGGGTCAAAAGTGGTCTGCAAGGAGAAGTTCCGAAGGGCCAAGGGACAACTCTACTTCTATGAGAACTACGACAAGTACGAGCAATACGAGCTTGTCGAGGAAGGTCGTCAGTATGTCGGACCTGAACAGCCGAACGAGCCCTGGGAAGGTTACCTGCTGCCCTGGGGCGATCATCAGGAGTTCAGACTGGACGCTGGAACATACAAGCTGAAAGCTGTCTGGAACTGTTATTTCGGATGGAAGGCTCTGGGACCTGATCTCCCACAACCAGCTCCCCAACCCAAGCCCCCAGAGAAAGCTGGTTTCATGAAAGGTATGAGAAAGGAAGAGCCCGCATCTGCTCCTCCACCAACTCCTCAAGGACCAAAGCGATGGGCTGGCGTCGTAGAGTCGGAATGGTTCGAGCTGGTCCTTGACTAACCGGTCCAACCGTAGGCTTCCATATCGATGACACCCTGCACGATCTCAACACCTTCAGCCTCGAGCCTATCCCGCTGCTTCAAGTGGCCAACTGGGTCCTTGATGGAGATCCTCCCACCTTTTCCGATCACCCGCCACCAGGGTAAATTGTACTTCCTGGACTGGCTGTGAAGTATCCATGCTACCTGACGAGCGCTTCTGGGGGCTCCGGCCATGGCAGCTACTCCCCCATAGGTGCAGACCCTACCGTAGGGTATTGATGAAATTATGTGAACTACAGCTTCTGTGAACTCGGCGACCACCGTCACCACTCCTTGAAGATGGTGGCCTCGTATCCCCTGCACATCATAACATTACCAGTGATCTTGTCACCTACAGACCTACGAGTGGACATGACCACCTCCCACCGTCTGTTGTGCTTGTGCTTGATGGTCTGGCCACGTCTGGAGAAGTTCAGGACTACAAGCATCCTCTGGTCCTTGTGAACCCTGTAGTAGGACATGACCTTGTGGTGAGAACGCCTTGGTAGCCATTCTCCTGCATGAAGTGTTGGTGTGTCCCTTCGAAGCTTGATAAGGCGTTTGTAGAAGTTGAACAGCGAGTCTGGGTCCCTGCGCTGGGACTCGACGTTTATGACGGTGTGGTCCGAGTTGACCGGAAGCCATGGCTGGACCTTGGAAAAACCTGCATACTTCTCCCCTGTCCACTGCATTGGGGTCCTGAACGGGTCCCTGCCTGTGACGATCGGCCAATACCACTTACCCAGTGGGTCCTCGATCTCAGAACGTTTCACCACGCCGTCACACATGCCGATCTCTTCTCCGTAGTAGAGGAACGGAGTGCCTCTGAGGGTAAGGAGCATCATGGCCAGGACCTTGGACCGAGCCAGAGTGTGCCTGCCGAACGAATACCTGCTCCTGGCCCTGTGGAAATCATGATTAGAAAGAACATGGCATGGCCATCCTTCCTTGGGTATGAGCGCCATATAGTAGCGGATATGCTCCATGAACTTCTTGGCGCTCCACCTCTCGTAGATGAGCGCGAAGTTGAATGCCAGGTGTAGTTCGTCTGTGCCGAAACCTAGGTAGCTCGTAGGCAACCCGGGGTCTCTCTGCTCATCCACCACTTCTCCCACCATCATCCTCTCGTCATACTCGTCCAGGATCTTTCGCATCCCGCGGATGATGTCGTGGACCTCTGGTCTGTCCCTGTCGAAGATGTGCTGCTGCCAGTCGTATGGACGCGGGTATGGTCCCCAGAATCCCAGAGGGTTGTTCCGAAGCTTCTTGTCCTTGATGAAGAAGTTGATGACGTCGAACCTGAACCCGTCCACGCCTTTGTTCAGCCAGAACCGCATGGTGTCGAACACTGCTTCCTGGACCTCTGGGTTACGCCAGTTCAGGTCAGGCTGCTCCCGAAGGAACGAGTGGAAGTAGTACTGTCTGGTCTTGTGGTCCCAGGCCCATGCCCTTCCCCCGAATGCTGCAAGCCAGTTATTTGGGGGGCCTGTCCCTACAGGGTCTGCCCAGATGTACCAGTCCCGCTTGGGACTCTTTTTGGACTTACGAGATTCCTGGAACCATGGATGCTTGTAGGATGTGTGGTTGTAGACCTGGTCCAAAATGACCTTGATACCCTTTTTGTGGGCTTCGTCCAGAAGATGGTCGAAGTCCTCGTTGTTACCGAATATCGGGTCTATTCCACGGTAATCTGCGATATCGTAACCGAAATCATCCATGGGGGACTTGTTGATGGGGGAGAGCCATATGCCGTCGATACCCAGTTCTACCAGGTAGTCTAGTTTGGATGCGATGCCTTGAAGGTCACCTATACCATCATCATTGGAGTCGCAGAAGCTTCGAGGATAGATCTGGTAGATCAACCCATGCTTCCACCACAGGTACTCGTCCGCCATCAAGCACAAAGACAGTTTCAGGGATAAAAAAAGAGTGGTCGTTGAGATACGCAAATTGCTAATATCCTCAACGACCTGTCCACATCATGGTATACGTGGAAGAGTGGCCTCGGAAGGTCGACACACTTCAAGACCTGTCCGTAGAAAGGCTCGAGGAGCTTGTAGCTCAAGCCAAGGTGGAGCTTGAGAACGAGCATACTTTCATCGATTCTGCACAAGGCGAGCTTGCTTTTTTCGAAGCGGCACTAGCATGCAAGAAGGCCAATGTCCACAGGACAAGTCCTCTGGTCCTTGAGGCTGAAAAGCTCTACAATCACATCATGGTCTACAAGATGCCAGCCTCTCACGGTGCAGCCATGAAAAGAGCCGCTGCGCTGATGCTGATGCATCTTGTGGAAGAAGAATGATCACTCCTCAAGGATCTCTATGAGTATCCTGAACTTCTTCTTCTTCGCAACCTTCTTCTTCCCAACTGAGGCCAGGAACACGTTCAGCTCCTCTCCCTGAACTTCGATGGACTCCTGCTCCTTGGCTGGTGCGACGTATGTCTGGGTTAGCTGTGTCATCTGCTCCATCTCCTGGTTGAGCTTCTGGGCAGACTTCTCACCCTTTTTTGTATCCAGTTCGTAGATCTTGGTCCTACCCTCAATACGTTCCTTGATGAACCCCTCCTCCTTGAGCTTGGCAAGATGATGGTACAGGTTGTACCTTGACTCGTTGAGCTCCTTTTCTAGCTCCACTGTGGTCTTTGGTCCTGACTCCAAGCATGCGAGTATCGCTTGACGAGTGGGATGGGCCACCGAGGATACCTTCCTCGGCACCCATACCCTGGACTTTTTGGGTCCTTTTTTCATATGAGACCCTCATTTCATTGACTTCTTTTTCTGTTTTGCGATGTTCTTGGAGATGAAGGACACCGATGACTGGGCTGCTGTGTAAGAGCTAGCTTCCATAGCACCCATTGAATCCTGTATCTCCTGTGGTGCCATCATCAACTCCTCCTCAGAGACAAGGTTTGCTGCTGCGACCTTGTGCTTTGCTTCCCTGGTCTCGGCCCTCTGGAGGTAGAAGTGGCTGATCATATGGACCACCCTGCCCTCTCCCCACTCGAACTCCACGATGACCGGTCTCTCACCATACTTGTCCTTGAGCTCCTTTGACTCAACGAGTACCTTGACCTTCTTTTTGTCAAGGATCTCTATCGGATAGGAGCTTCCCTCGAGCCACCAGAGCCTTTCTCCTCCCTGGTCGATGAAACCATCGAGCATAGGGTTGTCAGGCTCCAGGACGTTGATCCTAACCACCTCGTCACCAGTAGGCCTTTCGTTGTACCTCATGAGCCCTGGGAATCCCGGTTCGATGACAGTGCGTAGGGTCCAGTCCGTTGTTATCAGCAGACCTCCCTCATTGACGAAGGTGGTTATCTTTCGGATCCCCTTTGGTCCTATGTTGCCTGGACAGTTGATGATCAATGTCTGGTCCTGTCTTAGGTCCAAATTATCCACGGCTGCTGGACTAACACGGACGTAAGGGATCCCCGCAAGGTCCAGGACCATGTGGGCGTGGTCGTAGATGCCGTCGACGACGACGACATCCGCTTCCTTCACCTGCTCCAGGGCCTTTGCGGCCTCTGGATCGTCCTTTTTCATCTTCAATCTCGTAAAGAAGGCTCCTGCCTTGTACGATTGCTGCAT
>JANQNL010000031.1 GCA_028279585.1 Thermoplasmatota archaeon | reverse complement strand
GTTCAGGGTGGAAAATACCTGGTGCCATGACTCGGTATCAAGGTCATAGTACCAAGTGTCACCGAACATCAGGGATGCGACCCCTCCGAACATGTATATCCTGTTCTTTCGGGTGGAATAGACCATCACTGCCCCCTCCCTGTTCAGAGGTGCGTTAGGTGGAGCATATAATACGGTCCATGTTCCAGCAGCATGTGAGAACGCATAGATGAGGTCGGGATTCCCTCCGTCCATTATCCCACCGAAGATGTAGAAGGTGTCTGTGGAGTGCTTGTAGCATATCCCCATATCGTCATGGGGAACGATGGAGGCTCCTCCAGACGTGTCCAGTTTGAACCACGTATTGAGGTTGGTGTCGAACCGCCACACGTCAGATGAGAAAGTTCCGTTGAACCCTCCAACGAGATAGATGTAGACATTTGAGAAGGTTACCTCTGTGCAGACGAGGCCTGGATATGCATAGTATCCCGGATTGGTCGTGGGGTTGTATGAGGTGTTCGAGGACCCGTCCGTGGCTATCTCTACTAACGTCCCTTGCAACCCCATGGTCCGGTTCGTTCCGCCATAGATGAACACACGGTTCATCATGTCGGAGATGTCCATCCCATACCCATAGCGACCTACACCTTCAAAGGAACCCATGTCCCACCAGGTGTTGTTGCTGAAGAAGTACTTGTACATGTGATGATAATCGTAGCTGCCGTAAGGCCCCCTGCCGCCATACATGAATAGGGCGTCCTCGTCTGCCGAGTAGACCATCTTCATGTGGGAACGTGCTGAAGGATTGTTCACAGGGCTCATCTGGGTCCAAGTGTTCGTGGCGATGCTGTACTTCCACATGTCGCTCATAGTGACGCTACTTATCCTCACTCCGCCCCAGATGATGATCTCTTGGCGATAGGTGTCCATGGCCATACCGAACCGGGACCTGTTCACAGGAGGGTTATCAGGGAACAGTTCGGTCCATGTGTTGCTTGTAAGGTCGTAGCGCCAGAGGTCGTTGGAAAGACCGTATGACCATCCACCGAAGATGTAGAGGTCGTCCCCGACAGGATCGTAGACCATTTCGGATTCCTGACGTGCAAGAGGGGGTGAGAGATGTTCCCACTCCGAGTAAGGTGCGCTGCGGGTCACGGGTTCTGACCGGGGAGTTGCAGGATCGCGTTCGAAGATGGGGGAGAAGTGGGGTTGGTCCTGGGGGGTTGTTTGTAACTCAAGATCGCTGGTCGGTGCAGGCTCCAGAGGTGTGGAACCTCCGGTAGGTAGCAACATCCCTATCATCAAGAGAACGACGATGGTTGGAACTGCGAACCTGTACATCGAGACACCCACGCCGGTGGACCAGTTGCCTGTTCCCCCTGCGAGTTAGCATTAGTATCTCGATTTATAAATATTGTGAACTGATTTGTTCATATTCATCTAGAGAATTAATGTACATGAGGGTCATTGCGGACCATGGACAAGACCCTGTTCTACGCCATATACCTCATAGGCATCTCGGCGTTCCAGTTCATACCATTCATCGTATACGCCTGGGACAAGATGCAGGCCAAGCGGGGGAAGCAACGTGTTCCCGAGATGACACTTGTCCTTCTCACGTTCCTTTTCGGGGGACTGGGCTCCGTAGCCTCGATGTTCCTGTTCTGTCACAAGGTGAAAAAGACCAGCTTCATCGCCAAGTTCATCATTGCCTGGGGGCTCCGTTTCGGGGTCCTTTGTGTCCTCGCTTACATTCTCTTCATCCTCTGAACGCAGAAAAGGTAATATGACAAACGAGATATCAGCGTTATATAGACCCGTTCGAGGAGATCGTGGACCGATGGAAGAAGACACAGAGAAGATGACACTGAAGGTCAGGCGCTCCCCCATCTCGGGTAGGGGCATCGGCCGTGTCAATCTTACGGTATTGGAACAGCTCAACCTCTCGGAGTCCAAGAACATCGAGGTTAGCTACAAGTCCAACACCATCATCGTCAAGATCGTCGCGGACAACCTCATCTCACAGGACATCATCAGTCTCAGGGTCAAGGACATGGAGAAGATCGGCGTCCAGCAGGGGGACGAGGTGACGTTGGTGCCGCACCGCCCTATAGGACTTTTCAGAAAGCGCCGCTGGTTCTCCTAATTCTGTGGTCGAGGGCTTATAATGAAGCGAACCACCGAACTTGCAGATATCAAAGCTCCGCAGAGCGTCATCATGGAGACCATCCGTGAAAGGCTCATCGAGCGCAAGTTCCAGATACGGGAGTTCAGCCGTGGTGAGGGAAAGGTCGTCGGTTCAAGGTCACGGATGCGTCAACTCATCATCGGGAACATCAGAAGCATCCATGTGGATTACAAGCCAATCGATGAGCCGGGATTCTACGAGCTGACAATGACCACTTCCAACTTCATCATCCCAGCTCTTTATACAGGGCTACTTGGAGCGTTCCTTCCCGTGTTCATACTTGACCGGTCCAGGTTCTACTACTTCATCATCATAGCCATTACGAGCTTGATCGGAGCAGGC
Organism: Thermoplasmatota archaeon; assembly: GCA_028279585.1. Lineage (GTDB taxonomy): Archaea > Thermoplasmatota > Penumbrarchaeia > JANQNL01 > JANQNL01 > JANQNL01. The sequence continues at coordinate 3,030 of JANQNL010000031.1, read as the reverse complement.
ATCAACGTCGGCCTGGCAATCTTCCTCTACTACAACTTCTGGAACCAGATCCTCGAGGACATCGAGATCCTTTCCATGGAGTACGAGGAGATAAACAAGAAGCCTGAAAAGAACGGCATGCCCTCGTTCAAAAAACCAAAGAGGCTTCGCAAGGGAAAGAAGAAGACCGCACCTGCCTGATCATCCTTTGTACTCGGAGATTATCTTATCCACTTCGGCCCGGGGTATCCTCACGAACTGACCCTGACCGAGACCGCCAAGCTCGAAAGGTCCGACCCTGGTCCTGCGAAGCTTCTCCACCTGAACGTTGATCACGGTCATGAGGTCCCGGACCAAGTGGTGCCTTCCTTCATCCACCTCAAGGGTGATCTCATATCGTGTACCCCTAGCCTTGGTCGAAAGGACCCGAGCCTTGGCTGGTGGCCCCCTCTCCATCTTGACGCCTCTGGCCAACCGTTTCGCTGCGTTCGATGGCAGCCTGTCCTTTGACACCACCACATACTCCTTGGTATGCCCGGAGCTTGGATGGATCAAAGCCTGTGAGAACTCACCATCGTTCGTAACTATCACAAGACCGGAGGTGTTGATGTCCAACCTACCAACCGTGAACAGGCCTTTCACAGGCGGTCTGATGAGGTCTATGGCCTTGGGTCGTCCATAAGGATCGGAGGTGGTGCAGACGAAGCCTAGAGGTTTATGAAGAAGGAAATGGACCTTTGGATTAGCCGCCAGTCTCCTTCCCTTGTACTTGATAGAATCCACATCCGGGTCCACGGACATCCCTATCTGGGCGACCTCACCATTGACCATTACCTTACCCTGGGCAATGAACTTCTCGACCTCACGACGAGAGCCGAGACCGCAATCTCGAAGGAACACCTGAAGCCGTTTCTTATCAGGCATCGGAGGGCTCCTTCTTCTTGCGTATGTAATAGTATCCGAGCAATGCTGCAGCTGCTACCGCTGCTGCAAGGAGAATGAGAAGTATACCAAGTATCTGCCACATCTCCATGCCACCTGAAGGCTCTTCCGCCGCCGGGGGTTGCTCGAAGTCACCCTTGCTCGGTTCATAGACCGAATACTTCATGGAGGTCTTGGTCCCGGAGTAGGATGGGGATGGGTCGTAGAAGTGGAACTGGATGTACTGTGCGGCCTCCTTACGTACGGACAGATTATGCTCAGGCACTGCACGGTCCAGTGTCAGGACCACAGACGCATCGTACTCGACGCGGATCTCCACATAGCTCTGGTCCGGATTGAACGCTGTAAGTGGTACCTTCAACCCACGACCGACTATAGTGATGGCCCAGTCCTTACCGGTATCTCCCTCGGAGATGTCCCTCTCCAGGTGCTTGGTCCCCATCATAGTGAACGAGAAGTCACCGATGATATCGGGTGTACCATCGTCACCAATGTCGATGGTGTAGGACAGGTCACCAGCACGGAGCTCTGTCATATCAGCTGGGGTGTAGCTCATGTCGAACTGGAGGTGTGTCGCTCCCTCTGGGACGAACATCCTGCAGGTCTGGTTCTGGCCTTCGAACCCGATCTGGGTCACATCGTTCCACCTGGAATACTCCCCGTGGAACTCGGCCTTGATCCTATCTGTGTCCTGGGTGAGCATCTGCTTGGTCAGGACCTCGCCCCTGTCGTATGCGTCCACTGCATCCCTGACAGTGATGTTCAAGTCAGGATACCTGTTGCGAAGGCTCTCCAGGGTCATTGCGATACCGACAGCGCGGTCGGTCATGACCAGACCATATCCCTGTGCGAAGTCCATGGGCTTTCCGATCCTGCCGTTCATGTTCTCCTCGTTGAAGTCAGGGACGCCATTGTCACCGTTCTGCTGAAGGAACACCGTGGACTCCTCGAGGATCCATTCTACCTCGTGGACACGGGCATAGGATGAGTTGAACCAATCATCGTAGTTACCATTACCAGAGTAGTCCTCACGAAGGTGGGACATGGTAAGGGATGGACAGACCTGATACATCAGACAGGCAACACCAGAAACGTGGGGGGTAGCCATGGACGTTCCAGAGATGGCCAGGTAGTATGGGTTGGGGTTCTGACCAAGAACCTTCTGCATGGCGGATATCTGGGTCTTCCTTGCATGGGCGGACCAGATCTTGACGCCGGGAGCTCCGACGTCTGGCCATGTCTCGTTCCTGTCAGCAATGCCCCTTGAGCTGAAGTATGCGACACCGCCACCGTCACGCTCCAAAGCTGCAACTGCGATGTTGATGGGGGTGTTCGCGGTAGGGCTTGTGGTGAGTGTGGAACCGTCGTGGTTGTTGGAACCAGCATTACCGGCTGCGAACACGCAGACGACGTTGTTGTCGTGTGCGAGCTTCTCGCAGATCTGGGAGAGCGTATCCTGTGGATCGTAATAGTCCGCTCCGCCACCCCATGAGTTGGAGACCACCTTGATGTTATGAGGGTTGGCGCCAGGTCTTGAGTTATCATAGCACCACTCCAGTCCACCATAGACGTTCGTAAGCGTGATACCGACATCACCGACGGACAGACCGATGAGCGTGGACTCTGGAGCCACACCTCGCCTTGCACCAGCGGATGCGTCCCCGTTGCCAGCCACGGTTCCTGCACAGTGTGTGCCATGTCCATAGGAGGTATCGGAGTTGACACGCTCGTGCCATGGTCCACCTGGTGCGTTGGCCTTGAGGTTGATGATGGTCTTCTCCTTGTAGTCCAGGTCAGGATGGTCTGCGTCGATACCTGTGTCGAGAACGACGCAGCAGATACCTTCACCGTTCACCCTGTTTGGCAGGCCGTTCTCCCCCATTGGCTGGGAGTCCCAGACCTTGGAGCCGTTGATGGTCATTGTGGAAAGCTCCATCATGAGCTCCTGGGGTTCGTCGTGCTCCATCCAGAACAGCCTGGGGTCGTTGGAGAGCTCCTCGAACATAGCCGCGGTTCCCTTCAGGGTCGCACCATTGAGGAACTTGAACCTATAAACGACCTCGAACCCATCAAGGTCTGGAAGGACCTTATCGAAGGGCTCGTTGAACT
>JANQNL010000008.1 GCA_028279585.1 Thermoplasmatota archaeon | reverse complement strand
CTAACATTGACGTCTTCCGGGTCACCGATCCGTTCTCCCCAACCATGCTCGAGAACACCACCACCCAGTCCACAGACACCATCAAGGCAGGCTACGGCTGCTATGCGCACGAAGCGTTCGTGGCTGTTGGACCGACCGGTTACCTCACTCCATCCACCTTCGTCAAGGACAACAACGCAGACCTCTTAGCTGATGGGAAGGCCGCAGACTACATCATGATCACTGGCGACGAATTCTACGACCCAGCAGATCCCATCTCTCCTGTGACAAAGCTTGCCAACCACCACAAGGCAGATGACATGAGGGTCGAGGTCGTGAACATCACGGACATCTACGACTCCTTCAGCGGTGGCTGCAGGGACCCAACTGCCATAAGGAACTACCTCTACCACGTCTACAACAACTGGGAAGTGGTCCCGAGATACATCCTCCTGTTCGGTGATGCATCAAACGACTACCGCAACATCATGGGCTACGATTCATGCATCATCCCAAGCCACCTTGTAACAGAGGGAGTCTACGGCAGCGAGGAGAACATCGCCTCGGACAACTGGTATGCCTGTGTCTGGGGTGCGGACTACTACCCGGAGTATGTCATGGCAAGGATACCAGCCCGGACCATGACGGACGCGTACTCCGTTGTCAACAAGTCCATCGAATATGAGACGAACCCACCATACGGGGACTGGATCAAGACCGTGGCATTCACCGCGGACGACTGGACAGAGACCTGGGAGCAGGGCTTCAAAGGCAACTGCGAATCATTCTCCAGCTGGTATTGTCACGCATACAACTACGACACTGGAAATTTCTACGTCGAGGACATTGGCAAGGGTGCTGCCAGGAACGCCTTGGTCAACATGATGAACTCCGGTGCGGTCCTCACCCAGTACCACGGCCACGGCCAACCATGGGGATGGGAGACGTTCAACACAGTGGACATCCAATCCCTTACCAACGTGGACAAGCCCACATACATGACGTCCATGGGATGCTCCACTGGAAAGTTCGACATCGTGGAGTATCAGACCATGCTCGAGGCCATCATGCTTGAGCCAGACAAGGGTGCGATCGCTTCGTGCGGCCCATCCAGGACGGCATACTTCGGGTCAACGACGACACTGATGAACAAGTACATGGCCTACCTTTTCAGCGACTACGGACGCACCCTGGGTGACTCACTTTTCGCATCGAAGGTGGGGGGTGACTTCTACCACAACCACGCCTACACACTGTTCGGAGACCCTGCCCTGAAGATGACATACGGCAACATGGAGATGACCTATGATGCCGAGTATGATCACTACTACCCAGGGGAGACCGTGACCTTCACGGGTACACTGGACATGAGCATCACAGGAACAGCGGAGGTCGGTGCGGTGGACTTCGATCACATCATCATAGACTCGGACACCAAGACCTTGACAGCCACCAACACCTTCACCTACCAGTATGCGACCTCTTCTTCTGCAGAGCATGGGAGATACAGGTCCTGGGCTTACGCAGATGACACTTCCACCTACAACTCCATCGGCCAGTGCGACTACTACCTCACTGACCAGCTCCCGGACTTCGAGATGAAGTCCATGTGGATAACCCCTGTAAACGAGCAGGGTATGATCGAGGGCAAGCGGGAGGTGACCGTGACTTTCTTCGTCTTCAACAACGGAACGGTGGCCACTCCCGTAACGCCTGTCGAGATACGGGTCGGTGGGACGCCGCTCAACTCCACGGACATTCCGATCCTGCCTCGAGAGACAGGGGTCTGGCTTCAGTTGACCTGTAACTCCTCGTTCTTCGCAGGCGGGGTACAATTAACGGCATACGCAGACCCATACAACGTCGTCACCGAACTGGACGGCAACGACAATACCAACTACATCGACGTGGACGTCCTGCTTGGACCTGATGCACTGATCTCTGCGGTCACGGAATCAGTAAGATACACTAACGTCGATTTCATAGGCTCTGCTTCATCCATAGGTTCTGCACCTGTGGAGAACGTCACCTGGGACTTTGCTGATGGGAACATGTCCTACGAGCTGGATGTTCTTCACACTTACACACAGCTTGGCACCTACAATGTGACCCTCTATATCAGGGACACCAATGGAATGGATTCTTCCACCTTCCACATCCTGGACATCGTGAACGTTAGACCCTACGCAGGGTTCACGATCAGTCCATCAGGTGGTGATGCCACCACAACATTCACGTTCAACTCCACAGCCACAGACCAGGATGGATATCTGGCCACACAGCTGTGGGACTTCGGTGATGGGAACACGGAAAACGGACCGAACGTCACCCATCAGTACGAACGACCAGGCATCTACACCATCACCCTGAACGTCACGGACCAGGATGGAGCTGAAGCTGGATACGAAGCTACTCTGACAGTCAATAACATCAAACCCACAGCGGTCCTGGACGTGTCCGAGACCACGGTCTACACCTTGGAGACCGTATCCTTGGCTGCAAACCGTTCCACAGACATAGATGGTGAAGTTGTCAACTTCACATGGATCTGGGGGGAGACCCAGGTCTACGGCCCATACAGCAACCTCTCCTTCGATGATGATGGTGCATACCAGGTGACGCTGTTCGTCACTGACGACAAGGGAAAGAGCGACACTACCTACGTGACCATCACTGTCCTGAACAGATTACCCACTGTCTCTTTCCAGGCCAATAGAACTCCGATCTATGTGGACCAGGAAGTGACCTTCATCCTCGATGCAACGGACCTGGATGGAGAGATAGCCAAGACTTCGTGGGTGTTCGATGAGTACTCGACCCAGTCCGACCTGGGGCCAGAGGATGGTATCCACACCTTTGAGGAGGCTGGAACCTACAACGTCACTGTGAACGTCACCGACGACGACGGAGCTTTCAGCTGGGCATACCTCGTGGTCGAGGTCGTAGAACCACCAGAGATCGAGGACCCACAACCGAACGGGACCAACACCACCGATGGTGGATCAGGGAACACGACCGATGGCGGATCTGGGAACACCACAGATGGAGGTTCTGGTAATACCACTGATGGCGGGGACGGAGATGGTGCCGACAGCACTCCTATCATCGCTGGAGCTATCATTGGTATTGCACTGATCGTTCTCATCGCTGTGATCATTGCTTTGGTCCTTGTGATGCTGATGCAGAAGAAGGGACCGGAGGAAGCACCTCCAGAGGAGAATCCAGAGGAGGAACCTACCCTGGAGGAGGAACAACCACCAGAGGACCTCTTCATGGACCAACCCGTCGAGGTGGGTCCAGAGCCTGAGGACGGTTCGTCACCAGAGGTATGGGCACCGGATGCACCAGAGACCCCGGACGAGGTCGGTCCGCAGGAGGAGGTCGAAACAGATCCAGAGGATGACTTCACCCTCGATGAGGAGACAGACTTCTCCCTCGACGACACAGACGAGATGGAGTGGGATTAGACCTTTATACCCACTCACACATTCTGTCCCATGGACCTTCTCGAGCTGTTCGGAGGCTCTTCCGAGGATGTGTGGAAGATATTCGCTCAAGAGCTGGGTGGCACCTACCAGCCAGCAGAGTTCCTGGTCTCCAACAAACGTGTCACCGTGAAGTTCAAGCAGTGGACAATGACACTTGACACGTTCACCAGAAGCTCTGGGAAGCATTCCCATGTCTACACCAGGTTCAGAGCTCCGTTCGAGAACAAGGATGGCTTCAGGTTCAAGGCCTACAAAAAGAGCCTTTTCTCGGACATTGGCAAGACCTTTGGGATGCAGGACATCGAGGTTGGTGAACCGTTCTTCGACGACAACTACATCATCCAGGGTAACGACGAGTCCAAGGTGAAAAGGTTCTTTGGCCATGAAAAGGTCAGAGAGCACATCATGGCCCAGCCTTCGATCCTGTTCATGGTCAAAGGTGATGACGGATGGTTCTCGGACCGTTACCCCGAGGGGGTGGACGAGCTATACTTCGAGTGCAGGCATGTTATCCGAGATCTCAACTCGTTGAGGCACTTGTACATGCTGTTCTCCGAGGCTTTGCATGTGCTTTGTCACATGGACTCGGGATACGAGGTCGACGAGTATCTCTAGATAACGCAGCCAACACTGTAGTTACCGCTAACATTTGCGCTAAAAACCGCATGCACATTTATGAAAGAGTTATGAGCATTTGATAGTCATGGTTTTATACAGCTATTATTTATAATTGGCTTGAATACCCCCGCGAAGGTGTGTCCATGGCCGTCGTGCGTAACCTCCTCATTCTTGCAACCGTAGCCCTACTTCTCGGTATCGGGCTAACCCACATCACAACCATAACAGCAGAGGACATGCCAGACCCCCCGGGTCCAAGCTCTAGGGCAGAGCGGACCGTAGGTCAAGGCCAGACCTACACGACCATATCTGCTGCGGTCTCGGCAGCTACTAGCGGTGACACCATCAGGATCTACGATGGGACATACAACGAGAACCTATTGATAACAAAGCAGCTCACGTTCATTGGTAACGGGACGAAGAAGACCTACGTCAACGGTGGGTCGTTGGGAACTGCTTTCGAAGTTGATGTAGCAGGCTGTGCGTTCCAAGACATAGCGTTCAGGGCAGACGGTGTGACCTTTTCACAAGCTGCCCTAAAGATAGACTCAACGAACAACATCGTAGAGAGCTGTGATTTCACAGCAAAGTGCGGGATCTACGCCACAGGTGACAACGGCAACCAGATAAAGAACTCGACCTTCACAGGCTGTAACTGGGGAAGTTATCTGTCCAACTCAAGAAACACGTTCTATTACAACAACACCTACACGAATAACAACTACGGCATCATGATCGTGTCCACAAGCTCTGCGAGCAATACCATCACAGGGAACACGTTCTCTATGAACGTGGATGGCATCTACACCTCATTTTCCACCCAGATAGATATCGAGAACAACACGTTCGACAACAACACAAATGGGATGCGTCTCCATACGAGCGACCACAACAATGTTGAGAACAACACCCACGTAGATGACCATGGAGCTATCGTTCTGTCCAATAGCGAGTACTGCAACCTCCACAACAACAACATGATCGGATGCGGCATATGGCTGACCGGTTCATCGTTCGATTGGCAGAGAACGACCATTTACATGAGCAACAAGGCCAATGGCAAGCCGGTCTACTTCAGGATCTCCGAGCCAAGCCACACAGTTCCTCCAGGAATGGGCCAGATAATGATGTATGGCTGCGCTGACGTCACCATAGACGGACAGGATGTCTCCAATGCATCCGTCGGTATCAATATGTACCTGTGTCAGCGTGCCATCGTCAAGAACACCGTAAGCAACGACAACACCTACGGTGCATACCTCTACTTTGGTTACGGATCCAGGTTCACCGACTGCTTCTTCAACGACAGCGAGGAAGGGATCCACCTCTATTATGCGGACAACGTTGTCATCGAAGATAGCGTCTTCAATCGTTCCGAGGTAGGGGTCCAGACCATAGCCTCAGAAGATATGTTCCTGTTCGACAACGACTTCTATGGTTGTGGTGTCAGACTCGGAGGGTGGGGGTTAGAGGACTACAACACTCACATAATCCCGAACACGAACATGGTCAATAGTCTACCCCTGAACTATGTGGTTAACATGACCTCGGTCAGTCCGATCGGTACCTATGGCCAAGTGATCATGGCCAATTGCGACCTGGTAACATTGACCGACCAGGACCTCTCGAACACCACTGACGGTATTACTATCGCTTATAGCACCAACGTCAAGGTGAAGACCTGTACTACAAGTGATTGCCTCAACGGTATCAGGGTCTTCCAGTCCACCTACTCGCTCATCGAGGACAGCGTCATCGATAGAAACGTTCGCGGCATCGACGCGTCCGGATATTCATCCTACACAACCATCAGACGCGCTACCGGCGCAGGCAATGACGAGGCAGGAATATTCATCGATAGGCAAAGTACCAATGCAATGATCGAGAACTGTGTCCTGAAGGACACAAACGGTCCTGGCATACAGTTATCAGATGGAACTGGAGCTTCCGGCAGCTTCTACTCCGAAGTGTGGAACTGCACGGTCACCAACAGTATCACTGGTATCCACCTGGACAACCATGCAGAGTGGAACGTCGTGGAGAACTGCACCCTCGAGAGCAACAACCGAGGGATGGTCGTCCGAAGATATGCCCACAACTCCTACATCGGGAATTGTTCCTTCACTGACAACTGGATCGGTGTGCTGGCCGGTTACTTCACTCAGTTCACCAACTTCTCATATAACGACATGGACAACGACATCTATGATGTGTTCTTCGATGACGTTACGGACATGGAGCTCCACGCCAATACCATGACCAAGGGCGTCTTCATGACCGGTATATCACAGAGCTACTTCAACTCCCACGAGATCTCAAAGGCCAACACTGTGAACACGAAACCGCTCCTATACATAGCGGACATGGCCACCAAGACATACTCACTGGATGCGGGCCAGGTGATCGTCGCTGCTTGCACGGACATCACGGTCGAACAGTTGAACGTCTCTGGAGCGTCCAACGCGATCTTCATGGCCTACTCGAACTTCTGTGAGATATCCAACAATACGTTCAACGCCAACGTCCAGGGCATCTATGTATGGGGTTCGAACAGGAACATCATCACGAACAATCACTTCGCAGACCAGGACGGCTATGCCATCAACGTGGACAACACTGCTCAGGGCAACAGGGTCTATCACAACAACTTCATTTCGAACAATCCAGGGTTCACCCAGGCGCTCTGTAACGGCACCACGAACTGGAACAGGACAGCGTCAGGGAACCATTGGGACGATTGGGTGACACCCGACACAGAGCCTAACGGTATCGTGGATGACCCTTACGATCTGGACGGGTCCGTGGACAACAAGGACCACTTCCCACTGGTGGACTTCTACGGTAAACCATACATCGTGACCCCGCCAAAGACCATCGCTCATGAGGACCACCAGTATAGTGTTGAGTACGAAGCAGCGGACCCGAACACACAGCTTTACCTTCTTGAGTTCGGCCTGGACACCAACGCATCCTGGTTACAGTTACTATCCAACGACACCCTTTGGGGAAAGCCAACCAACGACGACATCGGAACTTACTATGTGAACATCACTGTCACCGATGGAGTCCTGCATAACTACCAGTACTTCATGCTCACCGTGCTGAACACCAACGATGACCCATACGTCACGACTGTCCCTTCAGGTAATGCTGTGGAGGATGAGCTCTACAGGATAACCTTCGATGCAACGGACCCTGACCCAGGCCTCACAGAGTTCTCATGGTCTGTGGATGACGAGCATGGCATCATGGAGATCAACCAGACGTCTGGCGAACTGACCGGCACCCCGACCAACGATCATGTTGGGACCATGTGGGTCAACGTCACGGTCTCTGACAACCTCGGTGGAACCGGATGGTTGCTCTACGACCTTAACGTGACCGATTCCAATGATCCACCGTTCTGGATAGATATTCCAGACAGCAGGGTCATGGAGATTGGTGAGAGCTTCAACTTCACCGTGAAGGCCGATGACATGGATATAGGGGACAATGTGCAGTATGCTATCAGGTCCACACCTCATTCTTCTGTTACCATCAGTGCGTTCTCCGGCAAGCTTGACTACGACGCTCAGGATGTGGGCTTCTTCGTCCTCAACCTTTCAGCCACAGATGGTGTAGCTACCATCTACTACGAGTTCAACGTCACCGTCGAGAAAGGCAACAACCTTCCGATCGCCAATCTGATAACACCGGTGGATGAGGCCATTATCGAAGTGGTCAACCCGACCTTGACCTGGGAGACATTGGACGAGGACGGCGACCATGTGACCGTGGACATATACATGGGAGATCTCATGTCCGGTGTCCAGCTCAAGTATCCTACCTACCTTGTGGCCGAGGACGTTGGAACGGATTATTACTCGATAGAAACAGAGCTCACCCCTGGTGAGACCTACTACTGGACCGTGTTCCCCCACGACGGTATCGATGAAGGAACCTGCTCTGATGGGGTTCAGTCCTTCACCATATCTGATGAGGCTGTTTTCAACAATCCACCTCGGTTCATCTCGAAACCTGGCCTGGAAGCACAGCTTGGCAAGCAGTGGAGCTACACACCTATGGCTGTGGATGATGACGGCGAGGCCACGATCATTACATACAGGAACGGCCCGTGGGGGATGGAGTACCTCAACGGAACGCTCACATGGACCCCGCAGGTCCTGGGTAACTTCTCAGTGACCCTCCAGGTAACGGATGGGACCAACATCGTCATGGATACGTTCACCGTGACCGTGCTGACGATTGTGGCCCCTAACACGAACCCGGTCATCACTCCCATCAGGACCAAGGAAATAACAGAGGAAGACCTCATCGAGTTCCAGATTGAGGCTACAGACGCCGACAACGATACATTGACCTTCGACATGAACGGCCCGCCACGGTCCACCTTGACAGAGGACGGCTACTTCAGCTGGCAGACCGAGTGGGGAGACAATGGTACCCATGAGGTGGTAGTGTTCGTCTCTGATGGACGAGGTGGCCAGGCTTCCTTGACCATCACTATAGTCGTGTTCGAGGGCGAGTTCATTGGTACCAATAACACGGGTGGCAACACCACCGATGGTGGGGATGGAGGGGATACACAGGATTACACTGGTCTTCTCATCATCGTTCTCATCCTGGTGATCGTCGCCATCCTGGCCGCGGTCGGTGTCATCATCCTTGTTAGGATGCGGGCCAAGGACCAGCCTGTGGACGATGGCATCGACCACTATGCGATAGCTGGAGCCGAGGGAGAGGTGGATGAAGGTGTGTCCATCGAGAAGTCTGACATCTTCGATACGAAGAAGAAGTCGAAGGCCGAGGGCTCCGGTAGGGTCATCGAGCAAGACCACATCGCAGCGCCGCCTGTAGCGATGGCAGACCTCCCACCAGAGTTTGCAGAGGTCCTTGAGAAGGTCGGCGGAGAGACACCAGAGAATGCAACACCGATGAAGGTGAAGCAGGTGGACGACAAGGATACCATTGCATCTGCTGATATTGCTGCGCTACCAGCCGCTGGAATGACCTATAGGGAAGAGGAGAAAGAGCTCAGCGACGAGGAACTCGAGGCTGTTGAGCTCAAGGAGATAACCCCCGAGGACATGGATGAGGACCTTGGTTACACCATGCCTGAAGAGGAGGTCTCCTTGGAGGAGCTCGAGATCTTGGAAAAGGAGGAGGAGTAGCGACTACTTGTGCAGGGAAAGCATATAAACAGCAAGCTTTATTGAATGCTGATGCGAGCACCTCTGGCACAGACTTTCGGAACAGGACGTTCCAAGCGTATTCTTCTCTATCTGATATCCATAACATTAGTGCTCATACTCTTGTCGATCATCTGTGTTCCTAGTACTTCTGATGATACCATGTACGTTGGTTTCATCGAGAGGAATGGAACCATTTCTGGTCTAGAGAACGGGACGGTTCTGAAAAGCGAGATCAGCATAACCTGGAGTGACATGAGGATCGGTAACACATCGATCCTGATAATATGGGTTGATGGGGTAGAGGTACATAATGACACTATCGATGGAGCCTATTTGCTTGATGCTGAAGACCTTTCTGAAGGTAACCATACTCTAGATTTCATTGTCAACCATGCAGATGGCAACGTCACTTCAGGTTCTGTATACTTCACAGCCGAACATCACACTGAAAAGAACATGATGAGCCTCTGGTACCTCCGCTATCTTGCAGCCTCCGGTGGCATGTTCATGTGCATGGTCTGCCTTGGCATCTACCGCCTCAAGGACGTCATCTTTGGGCTCGGCTCACAGGTTGCCGAGGAGCAGGTGAAGGAACGGACCAAAGGCGCTGTCCTTACAGCAGCCAAGAGCACCAAAGGCACGGTCACACCCCAGGACATCATCCTCATGGTCGTCGGTCTTGCGGTCCTGGGATTGGCGTTCGGGTACTCGACCATGATCGGGGAGATGGGCATCAACCCCATCAGGATCGCTGGGAACCCGACCATCTATCCTCCAGGCTTCAGTGCGGATACGTTCATCTTCAGTCTCCCTGCAGCTTTGCTCTGCGGTGGATTGCTCGTCTTGGGAGCAGAGGTCGTGGAGTGGTCCACGGCCAGGAAGAAGGACATCGAGTGTCACCTCTCGTTCTGGCCTGTGGGTCTTGCATCACTTGCGCTCTCATCCATCCTGTTCATAGTACCGTTCGGTTATCCTATCAAGTTCAAACTCGCTGGGGAGGACGATGTAAGCAAGAAGGACAAGGGACACATGGCACTGTCTGTGGCCCTGTTCCTTGGAGCCATGCTCATACCCTTTGCTCTGATAGCCATGATACCCTTTGCGGAGTTGGTCGGGAAGATCGGTCTTTCCGTGGCCATCATGCTGTTCTGTTATACTCTGGTGCCGATCAAGCCCATGGAGGGGTGGTCCCTGTTCAAATGGAACAAGCCGCTCTGGTTTGGAATGTTCTTCTCGTCCATCGGGTTGTTCGTGAGCTGGTCGGTGTTCCAGTCCTACTTCATCGTGTATGGTCTGGTGGGACTGGTGTTCGCGGGTGGGCTTGGGTTCCTGTATTACACGATCAGTAAGGCGGAGAAGGTTGGGGAAGAGGAGTAGGATCAGCCAAGAACTGAAAGCATCTCCTTCGCTCTTTGTATCCTGATTTCCTTGTGCTCTTCAAGGGATAATAGATCCTTGTCTCCACTGATGATATATTCTGAACCCGATCTGATAGCACAATCAAGGACCATATCATCATTTTTATCCCGAGAAACTCGTTTGGTCTTCCTCGAGGTTGAAAGAACCTTTGAGAATCCGACATAGATCATGAACAACTTGTTCATCTCATCATCGGTCAATTGGAACTTCGGATAACCCAGGACCCGAGCGACCTCACCCATGATCTCCAAGGTCGTGTGGTTTTCCACGGTCCCGTCGATGCAATGGTCAATTATCATCGATTCGTTCCCATCCCAGAGAACACCAGAGATGAATGTGTTCGTATCTATTACGACCCTCATGCAGATTCCCTGGCTTCTTTGATGGCATCCTGAAGATCCTGAGGTGTCAATCCAAGCTTCTTTGCACGTTTTCGAACATCCTTCGCCGCCTGCTCGAACTCTCGTTTCAGAGAGGTCCTTTCGACCTTCTTGATAAGGATGGAATCATCATCTCCAATAGCAAGAAGCTCATCCCCCTCCTGGATGTCCATGCGTTTTCTCCATGAAGCTGGTATGACTATCTGTCCTTTGGATGAAACGTGGATGATGTTCACCTGCATTCTAGCACCATTAAAAGTAAGACGTGTCTTACATATTATTTTTTCTATCTGTTCCTGGGATGGACACATTACTGATAATCATGGTCAGAATTTCCAATCGTAATAAGAATGTGTTCGTGGTCATAGAGCCGACACCCTCAAATCCAATGACCCATTACCACCGGACATGCGCACAGGCGACCATTTAATGAACGGGCGTTCGCCGGCTGCGCTGGCTCACTACGCTGGGGCGACTCCACCCTCAGCCGAGCGAAGTTGGCTGGCGGGTGCCTTCGCCCCCACCGTCTCCACTTCGAGCTGCGTCGGGGATATTTGTGTACGCCCTCAGTGCCTACGGTGTCCGATTCCGGTGCCCGGACTCGGCAGCGCCCAAAAGAATTCCCTCCC
>JANQNL010000004.1 GCA_028279585.1 Thermoplasmatota archaeon | reverse complement strand
GATCTCGTCCTCGAATTGAACGAAATTGCCACCGACCTTTGGCAGCTCACGTGCCATGACCTCGGCGATCTCTGTTGCGGGGGTGATGGGATAGCCTCCGAAGAAGGTGCAGCCTGCATACAGTGCGCCGTAGGCAGCCGCTTCGTCACCGAGCAGGAACATTGTCTTGCCGGTATACTTGGAAAGCTTCTTCGCTCTATCCATCTTCTTTCACCGATATGCAAATGGCCAGGTCCGGGCAGAGATGCTCGCAGAGCATGCATCCAACACATTTTTCAGGGTGTGCATGGACCGGTACTCTGTATCCACGGCGGTTGACCTCAGTGGATGGCTCGAACACGCCGTGAGGGCAGAAATGGATGCACAGACCACAACCCTTACAGTAATTGGGGTCAATGAAAACTACCACGGACCGACCCATGGAGGCTGCATGGAATGCTGAGCTATTTAAGCCATTGTGTTCTTTCCATATTCTTGAGGCATTCAGCATTGTAATATGCTCATATTATCCTAGTTCTTGTTCTATAGATTTCCAAATTCGTAATCTGGGCCTATCCGAGCCACAATATCGGACCAAGGAGCCTTGAAAGTCCCTTGGTACCAGAACACCTGTATCAATGCCTTTCCAGCCCAACCCAGGGAGTCCATCTCCATAGAAATATTAGTGAACCTTTAATATCTCAAATCGGTTCCCCGGGCATTCGGTCGGACGTGTATGATTTACAACGACGACGAGCAGGACCGGCTTCGACAGGCCGGTGTGGTCTCTGCCAAGGCCCTCAAGCTCGGGACCTCCATGGTCTCCGAGTCCACGAAATATCTTGAACTAGCCGAGGCTGTGGAGGAGTACATCATTTCCGAGGGCATGGGACTTGCGTTCCCTGTCAATATTTCTGTAGGTAGTGTAGCAGCACACTACACACCAGTTCCAGGAGAGGAGACGATGTTCCAGGTGGGGGACGTGGTCAAGGTGGACTGCGGTGCACATCTTGATGGATACATCGGAGATACTGCATCCACGGTCGAGGTGGGGACCAGGAACTGGACCAGGCTCATCGACGCCTCCAAGGATGCTTTGGACGCTGCTATCAGGCTCATGCGGCCTGGTGTGGACCTCAAGGATGTCGGGGCTGCAGTGGAGAACACCATAATGTCCTACGGGTTCGAGCCGATAAGAAACCTCACAGGCCACATGCTTGGGAGGTACGACCTGCACGCAGGCATAAACATACCGAACTATCCTGAACCCTCCAACGCAAAGATCGAGGAGGGAATGGCATTTGCCGTGGAGCCCTTTGCGACCAACGGTGCTGGTTGGATAACCAACCAGGGAACATCCAACATCTACAAGGCCTTCGACCTCAAGGATGTCGGTAAAGGCAAGCTCAAGGATGTCGTGGACGTTGTTGGCGGGACCAACAACCTTCCATTTTCCGCAAGGTATGTGAACCAGCAGTTTCCTGGGGGTCACAAGCTCCTGCGAAAACTTGCTGCCAAGCGCATCACCTACTCCTATCCTATCCTGATGGAAAAAAAGAAGGGGATAGTATCGCAGGCAGAACACACTCTCCTCATCACATCAACAGGATGTGAGGTCCTTACAAAGATCTGAGTTGGGTAACATGATGGATCAACCACCAAAGACCTACAAGGAATCTGGCGTTGACATAGACGCCAAGAGCGAGGCAATAGACTCACTTGTGAACAAGCTCGGTTTTTGCAGAAAGGGGTTCGGAAAACCCCTGGCGCTCGAGGGTCACTTCAGCGGCCTCATCGATTTCGGTGATAAGGCCCTGTCCATGTGCACCGACGGAGTGGGGACCAAGCTCATGCTCTGCGAGCCAATGCGCAGGTGGGATACCATCGGCATCGACTGCATAGCCATGAACGTTAACGACATGATCTGCCTTGGCGCAGAGCCTCTGGCGTTCGTTGACTACATTGCCATCGATAATCCAAACCCTGAGCTTACCGCACAGCTCGGTGTTGGCCTCAAAGAGGGTGCAGAGCTTTCCAACGTTTCCATCATCGGCGGAGAGATCGCGGTCCTTCCAGAACTCATCAACGGTTTCGACCTAGCAGGGACCGCATTGGGATTTGTGGAGAAGGAAAATATCATAACCGGAGATAAGGTCGCACCAGGCGATGTCCTTATCGGACTTGCCTCCTCCGGTATTCATTCTAACGGTTACACTTTGGTCCGAGGTATCGTGGATGGATGCGGCGTTCCCTACGACAGGGACTACAGCGTTTGCTGCGTCGAGTACGGCGTGGAAATGAAGCGCGACACCTTCCACGGCAATAGGACCAAGTCCACTATCGGCGACATACTCCTGACACCTACCAGGATCTACGTCAGGCCGGTCATGCAGCTCATCAAGAAGGTAGAGGTCCACGGCCTCGTCAACATCACTGGCGGTGGGCTCAAGAACATCCCAAGGATCAAGTCCAAGGGAGTGGACTACCTCATCACAGACCCGATGTACGTCCCATCCATCTTCAGGCTCATCAAGCAGATGGGTAGGATAGACGAGGAGGAGATGCTGCGGACCTTCAATATGGGTCTGGGCTTCCTCATCATAGTTCCTGAAGATGAATCCAAAAAGGCCCTGAAGGTTCTGGAAAAGGCTGGTGAGAGACCAAAGGTCATCGGACGTGTTGTCAAGGGCACAGGTCTGTGCAAACACATCCCGTCAGAGACCGAGTTCACCTCTTTGTAAGACTTAATAACACGAGCAAGCATAGCTTGCTCGTATGTGCAATAAGCCGTAAACTTTAACATCTCCCTACTGCGGTGTTTCCATAAGTGTGAGGCCTATGCGTCCAATTTTTTCTATCCCCCTTGCAAGCCTACTCGTAGCAGTGACGCTTTCTGTTCTAGTTCCGATAGATGCTGCCAATGAGCCCATTGAAGAGGTCGTCTTCATAGAGACCATCGAAGCCCAACTGGAGATTGAGTTCCATCCTAATGTGGAACTGGTCTTTCGGGAAGGGAAATGGACAAAACGCGTCCTTTTGGATGGAAGGGCAGTGGACCATGGTCCAGAGGGACAGGGACGGGCCTTCTTTGCAAAGCTTCTCAAGACCGAGGGGGAGGTCATTGAGATGGACGTTAGGTTCTCGGACCCTGTAGAGGTCGATGCCGAACCAGTGCCCTACATGGTACCCCAGGTCCTTGGCTCTCCAAGCGAAGTGTCATCGAGATGGAGCGGGCCTGTGGAGTCCGAGCCAGAATGGGAGCTGCACCACCTGGACCATATGACCGCTGGGGGAGAAAGGTATAGCTTGAAGCTCTACCCCGAGGAATACCAGAACGGTCACATGGTCGTCTACACCAGGGCGGAGGTGTCCTACAAGGTGACACCAAGCCCGATATGGTCACCCAACGTCCAGTTGAGCCACAAGCCGTACGGACCGATCAAGTATCTCATCATCACCCATGAAGACCTTGTCGAGTCCATCACACCGTATGCTGAATGGAAGTCCAACAAGGGACTGTTCACATACATCGCAACGACTGAGGAGATCAACGACAAGTACAACTCCACCCCATACATCGCTAACAAGATCCGAATGTTCTGTATGGAGATGGAGGCGGAGTACGACCTCGATTACCTGCTTATCGTGGGTGACTGGGACATGGTCCCTTCAAAGCTTACCCGGAATGCGCACGCATATACCATGCTTGGCGAGCCTCGAAATTATGCCACCGACCATTACTATGGAAGCGTCGACCAGGGAACGACATGGAACACAGATGGGGACACGCACGTCGGAGAAGATGGGGAGCTTGACGACCCGCTGATGGACATGGCCGTGGGAAGGATAGCCCTCAACAATGTAACGGTCATCGACCAGTGGGTCAATGAGATGTTGGACCGT
Organism: Thermoplasmatota archaeon; assembly: GCA_028279585.1. Lineage (GTDB taxonomy): Archaea > Thermoplasmatota > Penumbrarchaeia > JANQNL01 > JANQNL01 > JANQNL01. Next base: position 23,451 of record JANQNL010000004.1, on the reverse strand, counting down.
GAGAAGAACATCACCTATCACTCTGATGTCGAGACCGCTGTGATCATGGCGGGTGATCCAGGCTGGAACCCTGGAGAGCCAGTGGACACGTGCAACTACTTCTGGAACACATACGGTTCGACCAACTTCACATCCCGGGAGACGCTCTATTACGATGGTTCCGGGACAATGTCCTTTGGACCCGAGGGTTTCAAGGAGGTCCTTGGCCAGCAGTACGAGGCCATGTCATACTTTTCCCATGGAGAGGCCACGGAGATACCAGACCTTGCTGACAATGATGATGTCAAGGCATCACCGGACAATGGTACCGATGGGGTGTTCTTCGCCATGGCCTGTCTGACAGGATGGTTCGATAATCCATCCCAGGGCTCTATGGGATTCTACGGCGATTGTTTCGGAGAGACCATGACCGAGAACCCTGGAAGGGGAACAGCAGGATACATGGGTGCCAGTCGTTTAGCGGTCGGGGCTATAGACTCGACCTACTCCGCGGACGCTCCAGGTCTCGAGGAGGACTTCTGGCGCATCATGAACCAGTCCAAGTGGGGCGACATCGACCCCACCATTGGCGTCCTTTGGCAGGAGGCCATGGCGAACTTTGTCGCAAACTTCCATCCCTTCCCTGTTGATGGATCGGGAAATCCTGGACAGAGGACCTTCCTCGAGTACAACCTCCTGGGTGACCCGGACCAACCCCTGGTCTGGCGCGAACCAGAGCAACTGCAGCTTCAGTTCACGGTAGCCCCGGACAACTCCTCGGTATGGGCCAAGGTCACCAACGCTACCGGGGTTCCTGTTGAAGGTGCCACCGTGTCCATCTGCAGGTTCATGGAGCTTGGCAGGTCGAACGTGACAAATGCTTCCGGTGAGTGCGAGATACAGATACCGATGTCCAACGGTGGTGTGATCAACATCACGGCCTTCAGGTATGGTGACAGACCAGACAATGGGACCTTCGTACTTCCAGACGAGCTTGAGCCGTTCACGCTATACAAGATCTCTCCGAAGCTTCCGGACGGGAACAATGATGTTTACATCACACTCCCGAAGTTGACATTGTATGGGGATGAGCCCGTAGATGTTGAGTATTACTGGGACTCGGACACCCCCCAGATGTCCTCCGGGAACGCCACCACCTATGCACCGGAGGGTGTGCATACGGTCCACTGGAGGGCCAGGGACATGATGGGCTTCTGGTCCGACTGGGACCAGGTAACTGTGGAAGCGGACCTTACTGCTCCAGGAATGAGCATCATCACGGACCCCGTGGTCCCGGATGGGACGAACGGTTACTTCGTGACAAATCCCAATGTGACCATCCAGTTCGACGAGCCAGTTATGAACACGGTCTACTGGATTAATGGTGGCACCCACTCTCCATATACTGACCCTATCAGTTTAGCAGAAGGGGTTTGGAACGTTTCGTTCGAGACATACGACATCGCAGGCAACTACAACACAACGAACATGACCATTGTCGTCGACCTCACTGCCCCCCAATCCGGTATGGTCCTGTCACATCAACCAGACGGCCTGAACGGTTGGTACAAGACCCCACCGGTCATACGGCTGCAATGCTTCATGGGGGATGACTTCCCCATCTACTACTGGTTCGATTCGGAGGATCCATTGCTGTATGATGGCAACTTCACACCTCCAGAGGGAGAGAGTACGCTGTACTTTTATTGTGAGGACCAGGCTGGCAATGATGAGCAGCTGCATAATAAGTCGTTCAAGTTGGATACCATAGCTCCATTGGCAAGCTACAGCGTAAGCCCTGATGTGCCTGATGGGACCAACGGCATCTATGTGTCGAACCCTGTTGTGAACATCACCACCAACGAGGGGACGCGATACTATTCGCTCATAGCCCTCCCAAGCTCTGGGGGTACCATCAACTGGTACGAGGCCACCGATGACGTTGAAGTGCCGGAAGGTCACTGGGAGCTCCAGGTCAAGGCCGTAGATGTGGCTGGGAATGAGATGATCTGCGAAGCTAGACAGTTCAAGGTGGACCTGACAGACCCAACACTTGCGTTCTCTGTGGACCCTGCAAAACCAGATGGTGAGAACGGCTGGTATGTGGCCAGCCCCACCGTCACCGCATCCACGACCAGCATCAACTCAACGCTTGAGTGGCGAGAGGTCGGAGGGACCTGGACCTTGTTCACGGATGACATCGTTGTGGGAGATGGCAACCACACCTACGAGTTCCGGGTCACAGACGAGGCAGGCAACACGATCGCTGGGACCACTGATATGCTAAAGGTGGACCTGGAGGTTCCTGGCGGCATCATCACTACACCCCAAATGGGAACGTTCGGTATGGAGTCGATACTGATGGAGTGGACAGGCTTCGATGACGTATCTGGTGTGGACCACTTTGAGATCAAGGCGGACAGTATCCCATGGACGAACGTTGGTCTGAACACAAGCTACACGATCCCTCCCATGCAGAATGACGATCAGGTTCTGGCCCTGAAAGTATACGATAAGGCTGGCTGGTCCGTGATGGTGACAAGGACCATCCATGTGGACGGCATCGGCCCGTTCATCAGAGGTAACACTCCAACAGGCACGAACATCCCTGTCTATGCCTCGGTCCGAATGACATTCTCCGAAGAGATGGCTCAACAGACCGTCACGGTGGACCTTGATGGGACCGAAGGGAACATGACCTGGGATGGTGTGAACCTCGCGTTTAAGCCTTCAGAGCAGTTGAGGTACAACTGGACCTACAACGTCACAGTGACTGGGGAGGACCTATACGGTAACTCTATGGCCATAGCTACATGGACCTTCACGACACAGCTTCCCCCAGAGTCTGGAACTACCGACGGGGGTTCTAGTGGAGGTTCGGACCTGGGATGGATCGCTATTCCTATCGTACTTGGTATCATCGTGATCATCTTGCTCATTGTCGTAGCTATCGTGGTAGTCTTCATGATAACACGGAAGAAGAAGCCTGAGGAGGAAGAAGCGGCCGATTCTATCGGATCTAACGATCCTTCGAACCTTTCGAGTCGTAACTCTCAAGGAGAGGAAGAAGAGGGGGAGGAGGATGACTACGACGATATGGGTATTGCTGCTCTGAAGATGTTGAAGAAGGACAAGGGCAAGGACGAAGCAGAGAAGGAAGAGGATAGTCCTGAGCCAGACCTCCCTGATGAAACGATATCAGAAGACGACCTCGAAGACCTCGACCTCGATCCCCTCGAATCCAAGGATTCTTCGGATCTTTCGGATGGTTATCCTCAAGATGATGAAGAGGACGTTAGCTTCGACGAAGAAGAGGATGAGGTCTCATTTGACGATGATGTCGAGTTCGACGACGAGGACGATGACCTTCCAGATGATGATATCGACGATCTTCTCGACGACGATCTTTTCGAACCTAAAGGTTCTTCAGATCTTTCGGCACGTGTGCCTCAAGATGACGATATGGACGACATAGATCTGGATGACCTTTAGTCGAAGTCCATACCTTCCCAGTCCAGCTCGTCGAGGTCCTCTGCGATGTCCTCAGGCTCTTCCGCCCACTCTTCACCGAGCATCTCGTCTACATCGTCAGAGTCTGTGACATCGTCGTCCCAGTCATCTTCGAGGAAGTCATCAGAATCGTCCTCTTCGTCCAGGGAATCTTCGAGGGTTTCTTGTTCGCCTTCCATGAGGGGGTCCGATCCGGTCTCCTCAGTTTCCCAGGGAGTCTCTTCTGGAGGTTCGGTTGGAGCTTCGGGTTCATCAGCTGTTTCCTCATCGGGAGGAGGAGCTTCCTCCTCTTCTTCTGATGACTTCTTCTTCATGAAGATCACCATCACGACTACAATGATGATGATTATAACGACGATCAGTGCGATAATGAGACCCACCCAACAAGCAAAGGCAGCCAAGAAGTCATTCCCTCCATCGCCTCCGTCAACGATCGGAGGATCTGGAGGTGGGTCTGGCTCGTCTTCTGGATAAACAGTAACGTTATGTGTCTGCACTTCAGAAACAGCTCCGTGTCCATCAACCACCCAGTATTCAACGACGTATATCCCAGGTTGAGAATAGCTGTGTCCATACACCATTGTATGGGTATCGTTCCTAGTCCAAGATCCTATCTCCTCATCACCCCATTTGACATGGATGACAAGCGGCCAGTCATCTTCAGGATCTGAAGGCGTGACGGTGATCGAGGCCATAAGAGGAATTTGAATCTCCGTGACGGTCTCCCCAACTAGAAGAGAGGGTGCATAGTTCTCGATCAGAACCCACGTGCTCGCAGTAGCGTTCAAACCTAGATCATCAGTAACCGCCAAGGTCACAGTGAAGTTCCCTAGCATCGAATATGAATGTCCCACGATCAACCCCGTGGACGTGTTCCCATCCCCAAAGTCCCAATGATAGTCGATCGAGATAGCCTCTGGATCATAAGACCCAGCCGCATCGAACGTCAACTCATCCCCACGATACGCTCTGAACGGTCCGTTCATCATAGCCACAGGCGGCAAGTTCACAGGCGGAGGCGTATCATTGGTCTGGTTCGTCTCGTTCACCACTACCGGCTCCCACTCTGTCCTGAACCAGTAGTTGAACTCCATCATGACGTTGGCACCAAGCGGGTCGATGGCACGGACGCTCCAGTTGTACGTGGTATTGTACTTGAGTCCTGATACCGTGCAGCTGTACGTACCATTGGTCCCGTTCAGACCGAAGTTCGAACCCACGTCCGGGAACGTCGTGATCTCCCAATCGAAAGCATCCCCCTCGAAGTCGGAGATATTGATAGTAAGCGTCGTCAGGTTCACGGAAACGTTCTCTGAACGATGCAATGGATACTCATCGAATATCTCCACAACGTTGCTCTCCACGGTACGGAAGTTGAAGGTCTCGTTCACCGAGAGCTTGCCGTCGGACACGTTCACGGACCACCAGTAGGTCGTGTTGTAGCCTGTGAAGACCGTAGGGAAGATGTTGTACGAACCGTTCGTCACCTGCCCATGGAACCCGATCTGCTCCCACTCCCCTGATGCGTTGGTGTAGAAGGTCACGTTCATCAGGTCCGTGTCGTTATCGAAGGCCTGGATGGCGAGCATCGTGTTACGAGGCAAACCAGTTGCATTGTTGTTCGGATATGGGTAGAGCATGAACGGGGGGAGGTTCGGATTTGGGAACACCGGAGTGTAAGGCTGTAGGATGAACACCCCACAGTCGTCCAGGATGTCGTTGAAGTCAACGACCTCGCCTGGGGTGAAATTGTAGTACTTGTCATGCCTGATATCGTAGAGGCTGTAGTGTTCCGAGACGTTCGCAGGGGTGAATGTGAACGTTACAGGTGTGAGAGGGTCCTCCGGGGACACTGCCATCAGATAGCTGCCATTGTGCCCCATGGCGGAGACCACGGAGTTCGCATGGGATGTGAAGTTCATGTATGCCAGGTCGCCATCCATGATGATGTCCTCGTAAGGGGAGACATAACCGATGACATGTGCAATGTTGAGGATATCATCGTAGTCGTCCACGTCCTGTATCTTGAAGAACGATAGACCTGTGGCACCGTTGCAGAACGTATGGGCAGTAATATCAATCAGCAGCTCTGGATCGTGCTCTCCATATGTCCCTGAGGACAACCATGGGATGAGATCGAAGTCATCAGGCATATGTTCCTTGTTTATCCGGATCTTGTTGGCAAGGTGCTCCTTGTGCTTCATTATCGCATACACGGATGGTTGGCAAACCACGTCATATCTCTCTAGAATGGACCATGGGAATGCCTGATATCCAGAGTCATATTGGGATGTGCATCCATAGAGGGCGATCTTGGTCGTTGGACATGCAGCTGAGAGGTTTTCATCAAGGAACCTCCAGAACTCATCCGTCATTCTATATGCAAGGTCATAATCTGTCTCGCCTGGGAGCCTACGAGAATTGGCGGCAACGGACTTGGCGACATTGTTCTTGTAACCATTGAAAGAGGACCATGATTCTGAATCCAGGAACATTATCTCTGGTTGTAGGGCTGCTACGAACTCGGTCAGGTGCTGGACGCTCCTATTGAACCATACACCTCTGTAAGCGATATCCACAACACCACTGGTCTGATTATCATAAAAGTCCAATGAATCCATCCACTTCTGCCGCTCGTGAGAGTAGTTTGCTGCGGAGACCCCATAGTTGGTGAGGTCCTTGGAATCGATGTAGTTCTTTCCTTTTCCCTTCAACATCTCGTAGTATCCATATCCATCATTGTATCCTCTGTAGAACGAAGAGTGTTCTGGACCATACATCAGACCGTCCCAAACAGGGTCGGTCCTATCCGATGGTGGATATAGATCTGGAATATCGTTGACCGAATGCTTGTAATGAAGACCCACCCGAGGGATGGTATTGAAGCCAAGCTGCTTGTACATTGAGAAGAACGCAGACCTATTGTCCATGGACAGATCCCTCAACCAATCCGTTCCACCCCAAGTTATGCCAGTGGATAGCCGCTCAGGCAATCTGATCCCTTCTGGTAGTGGTGTACATCTTACAGTTATCGTCTGCCAGTTATCTGTTTTGGAGAAGTTGACAAGCTCATCATATAGCCGTAACCGAATATCTGTCTGTTTCCCGTTCCACTTCATATCGGGGTAGTCGAAGATCATAGGTACATTGCCTTCGCCATAGGACCACCACCATCCTGTCGAATGATAGAAGGTCTTGTTCAATCGTAATCGGATATATCCGGGAGCAAGACTTCCATCGGTCACTTGTGAAGAAACGTTCTCGACGATGAATCCAGTATTGGTCGCGGTGTTATCCATGATGTCCCAGTCCTGAGGGACCTCGACCTCACAGAACTCTGGTTTGGCCCCACCCAATCGAGCGTAGTACTTCCCACCATCGATTATCGTGATGTTGTACTTCAGAGTGCTGAACCTATAATTCCCAGAAAGCACGGGGGTCGTGACATTGATCCCCGTGTACCCAGCAACCCTTGCGGGGATCGTTCCATTATCATATGGTGTAACGATGGCTACAGGTTGGAACGACCCGTTCCTGTTAGGTCCCCGACCACCACCGGTCCCAGTATCGAGCGTTGGTGTGTTCGTGTTCTGGTAGTCTCCATTATAGGACCCATACAATCCGAAGTACCTTACACCAGGTTCTGGTAGGGATATATGGAACTCAGGATCTATGGTCTTGGATTGCTGGCCGATGTACTCGAACGTTGGATGACCTTTGCTGTTGAATACAGGATTGCCCCCACTCATTATCGGTTGGTACTCGAACCATGCATAGATCTCGGTCTGCTGTCCCAGTATCGCATCTGTTGGTGTAATGCTCATCTTCACCTCACCAGGACCGATCACATTGTAGTCGAAGTTCCATTTGATGTTGTCATAAGAATGGTCATAATGGATATCGACGACCGTTGAATTATCAGAGACCTGGACACCGTTGTCCGATTCTGTCTCGTTCCAGGCACTGATACGAAGGTAGTAGATACCATTTGCAGCACTGGTCATCCTCCACACGTCTTCGAACTTGATCATTCTCGGAGAGGTCCTGAACCATTTCGGATAGGCTGAGTCCGAGTGCAGTGTGGACCCGGTCATATCCGTGACACGATCAAGCCTGTACACCTTAGCACCAGGTATGGTCTCGTTGATGGTTATCTCGATGTACTTGTGGATCGTGGGGTTAGATACAGAGGTATCTGGAAGGACGACCCAACCAATGGGGGTGGAAGGAGGGGTGACAGGGATAGAGGTGGTAGGTTCTTCCTCATCAGCATCCACAAGGACAAGGGATGTTGCTAGTAACAAAAGACACATGGATACGACCAAGACCTTGACCTTCAATAGAACACCCCATTTGGTTCACAGGAACTTCTTAATTTATAGACTTACCCCAGGTCAGAGCCGGAAAGGACCTTCAGTCGAACTCGAAGAGCTCGTCCACCAGGTCCTGATTGTCCAGCTCATCATCGTCGAGGATGTGTGCGTCATCCTCGTCAGTGGAAGGGATATCGTGTTGATCTTCATATTCGAACTCAGTGGTCTCTTCCTCATAGCTGATCTCATCTGAGGCACTATCTTCAATGGCCTCTTCTGTAGAGCCATACAGGTCATCATAACCCTGTTCTGGTCCAACCTCTTCATCAGCCAGTTCCTCTTGGGCCTCTTCAGTTTCTTCAGGCACAGCCTCTTCCTCGTCACCCCTACGCATCACAAGAACAGCAATGACGACACCTACGATGATGAGTATCACAAGGATGATCACCACCACAAGCGCCAGCAATCCTAACCAGAACGGTAGGGACCCCGCTTCCTTTTCAGTGGTCTCAGGCGTTTCAACTGGCGGGTCCTGGACCTCTGGGATCGGATCGCCTGTCCCACCAACCACCATTTCCTCCTCCTCGATGAGCACCATGGCCGTCTTGACAGAGGATGCACCATCCCACTCATCCACTACATAGAAAGTGACCGTGTACTCTCCAGCTTCTGGATACGAATGGTCGAGAGCTAGTTCTGAGCCATCGTCCATCACATGCTCGCTCACAGGACCAGTGTCGCTCCATTTGATAGATACCGTTGTATCATCACCATCAGCATCCGCGACCAGGAACTCTAAAGTGATCTTCTCTCCTGGTCGACCAGATAGGTTCGTGGTCTCCAGTTCTATCGTCGGAGCGTAGTTCGTGACCTTGATCATGGTCGTGGTGGTAGCCTTCTGGCCGAGGGCATCCTCCACATCCAGTGTTACGTAGTACTCTCCCAGTTCCATGTAGGTATGGACAAGTGAAGCATCTGTAGAACCGGTCCCATCCCCCAGGTCCCATGCGTAGGACACGATGGTCGAGTTGGGGGACACTGTCCCGACCGAACTGAACTCGACCTCGGAACCGATATGTGCTTCATCTGGAACTATAGCAACTATCGTGATAGGCATTGGTGGAGGTGGTGTCGGATCCACCACGACAGGCTCAGGTTCAGTGCTGAACGAGTAGGTCCGCTCGATCAATACAGCACTACCGGTCGGGTCGGTCGCAGAAACGGTCCAGAAGTATGTGGAGTTGTACTCAAGCCCAGAGATAGAACATGAGACCACCCCTCCAGAGGACCGAGTTGTGGAGTAGGAACCGATGTAAGGGGATGTTGTGATGCTCCAATCGATAGGGTCTCCTTCAGGATCTGTGATGTTCACAGAAAGCATATCCAGGCTGATGTTGATGCCTGTGGCCTGGTCGATAGGGTATGGTTCGGCTATCGAGACAACATCACTGGCAATGGTCGTGAACTCGAAGGTCCTGTTATCCCAATGTATCCCATCTGTGCATTCCACTCCCCAGTAGTATGTCGTGTTATAATCACTGAACAGGGTTGTGTTCAGAACGTGCTCGCCATCCGCAACCCCATTGTTCGAACCGATCTCCTGCCAAGACCCAGACACGTTCGACCTCCAGCTTATGTTCATCCCCCAGGTCTCGTTATCGAACAAGGTGACCTTCAAGGGTGTGTTCAACGCAACATCCACTGTGCCGTTGGCAGGTGAACCACTAGACACGACAAGCGGAAGGTTCGGATAGGTGGGAACGAACGACCGGACGTAGAACACGGTCCCATCGTCCAGGTCCAGGTCCATAGAGAACGTTCCTGGATTGAAGTAGTAATCGCCACCATTACGGACGTCAGTTACCCAGTAGCACTCTGTGGAATTGGCTGGTGTGAAGTCGAAGGTCTGCCCTACAGAGACCTCCTCGGGACTTACAGCCATGACATACTCTCCCTCATGGCCCATAGCGGAGACAACGCAGTTCTTGACATTTGAGAAATCATCATAGGCCAGCTCCCCGTCCATTATGATGTCCTCGTAAGGAGAGATCAATCCGATGCCCACTCCGATGTCGAAGTAGTCTCGCATGTCATCGTTCCAAAGTGGTTGGTATGTGAAGATCCCCTTCGCTCCGTTGCAGAAGGTATGGATAGTTATATCCAGCATGTCCTCGGAGGGCATCTCACCATAACAACCCGAAGATACCACAGGGATGTTGTAGATGCTCCTGTCTGCATGGAGCCATGCGTTGCGCATGTGGTATGTGAAATTGTAAAGGAACTTCTCCATGGCATAGACCGACGGCTGAGCGATCACCCCGTACTTCTCGAACACGGACCACGGGAACGCCTGGTATCCACCGTTGTAGTTCGGTTTAGAGCCGTAAACACATACCTTTGTCTTAGCACATGCAGCTGTGACGTTCTCCATGAAAAAACCCCAGAACTCGTCGACCATTCTCAGGGCAAGGTCCTCGTCGGTCTCACCAGGCAAACGGCGCTTGTTCGCGTTCTCTGATAGATTGACCTTATTCCTCCATCCACTGAAGCTTGGGAAGAACTCAGAATCGACCCAGATAACATCAGGTTGTGTCTCGTTCACGAACCAGTAAGCATGCTGGACGGACCTGTTGTACCAGACACCTCGGTAGGCCATGTCCTTGATGCTTCCAGTATGGTTCTCGTAGAAGTCCAGAGCATCCATCCATGCTTGTCGTTCGTCATCAACATGCTCCGGAGCTACCCCATAGTTGGTGAGGTCCGTCTTGTCGAACTTGGACCTGCCAAGTTTCGTATCACCACACATCATGGTCTCCCAGGCATATCCATCGTACAGGCCCCTGTGGAACACGTTGTAGAGTGGACCGTAGCCCATATCCTCCCATTCACTACCGATGCGCTCGTCTGGAAGATAGAACCGATCATCGAGTGTGGTGGGAGTGGTCCATTCACCACCATAGGAAGTATAGTAATGATTGAATCCTAGTTCTTTCAGGATGGTCAAGCATGCGGTCTTGTTATCCAGACCGGTTCTCCTGAAGGCCGAGTTCGACTGCCATCCAAGCTCAGTGATCAGTCGTTTTGGAGCCTGGATCTCTGGTAGATCGACACACAGCATTCGCTGGGTCTGCCAGTTGGTCGTTAGAGAAGCGTTGGTAAGCTCGTTGAATACACGAATCTGTGCTGTGAAGGTCGTTCCACCATATACCTCTGGATCGAACTCAAGGGTGAAAGAGACCGTCCGGGAGGTTGGTGATGGTCTCTCGTATCTGTAGCGGGACCAGCCTGGGGGAACCTCACCAAGAGGAAGCGTTGATGTGATGTTGACGTATCCATTGTTCCAGATCTTGACGTAGTTGGGGAGCTCTATTTCCACATACTCTATCCTGCTGTCGTGTGTCCAGTATGTAACATAGCCCCCACTGAAGATACTGATATCGGATTTCTCGAGGGGGAACCTGATATCACCCGGAATCGGAGGTGTGACTATCGATGGCCCAGAGAAGTTGGTACAGGTCTGTGGGATGGTACCGTTGCTGTAGGGGACTATGATGGCGAACGGCTGGTATGTCCCGTTCACCTTTGGAGCGGCTTGTGAATACAGACCCATGTTGAGACCCTGGTGGGAGCGATATGGGTCCAATCCAGATGAGGAGCCATAGAGCTTCAAGTAGTGGATCCCAGGTTCTGTGACAGAGATCAAGAGGTCCTTGGTCCTCATGGTAAGTGGGATGTCATAACTATTGTCCTGTTCGAACTTCGGCCAGCCCTTTCCATCGGTCTGAAGGACGCTATTACGGACCATTGGCTTCTCTCTCCGCCACATCCACCTCATGGTCTGCTTTGCCAATGTCGCGTTGTTAGGAGTGGCGGTCAATACGACCTCGGCAGGACCTTTCACCTGTGCTGTTATCGTATGTCCAAGATAATCGTAATCATGGTCGTAATGTATGTCCACTACTGTTGAGTTCTGTGTGATCTGCTGTCCACCGTTCTTCTCCTTCTCGGACCATCCACTGATCCGGATGTAGATTATCCCCTGGTCCTTGCTGGTCCTACCCCAATTATGCTCGAAGTGTATCATATATGGATTGTTCTGGAACCACATGGGGTAGTCATCATCACTATGCAGTGCTGAACCAGTCATATCAGTGACCCTCTCGACCTTGTAATACTTAACACCAGGCAGCTCATCAAGTATGGTCGCCTCGATATACTTCTGATAGATCGGGGCATCCTCCGAGGTATCAGGAAGCACCGACCAGTTCAGCTGTGGGAGTGAGGGAGGTATCACAAATGCCTCTGACTCCCCAACAGGATCGGCGACCTCAATAGCAGAGAGAGGACCTACGAGCAAAAGACACGAAAGAAGTAGTACAACTATAGCTCGGGACATACGGACCAATATTATCATTCGGGGGGGAATTATTAATACTCACGGGAGATATACAACAATAGTGTCTCATAAAATTTTAAAAGGTTTCTTGAACGAAGGGTTCACGCCTAATACAGACCTGGACGTTCTTCAGGTATTGATCGATAACCCCGGTGAGTCCCTGACACAGTTCTCACGGTCATTTTCAAAAACCCCACAGAGGACATCGGACCTGTGCTCCAAGTGGGAGCGGTTGGGAGTGGTTCTCAAACAACGTAAGGGGATGACCGTCCACATATATCCAGACCAGGGATCATCGATCATCAGGATGCTGTACATGGTCAGGGACCTCTCACAAGGAACAGCATCCATCAAGCTGGGTGATCTGCTGGTGGTCCATCTGGTGAACCAGCGACCATTGACCCTAATGGAGATCATGGTCGAGACAGGTGAATCCAGATCAACCATCTACAGACGAATGCAGCGAATTCACCAGATCGATCCAGCATTACTTATCAGGCCCTCCAAAAGAATGGGGACCATACGAGCGGACGACTCATCCGCATGCCATTACCCTCTTGTCAAACTGGCAGAGACGTTCTATCATGGTGTAGAACCATCGGCATCGTCCAAAGAAATAGGTCCCAGAGCCATGACCACAATAAGAACAAGGTCATTACTCCACTTATTAGCCTTCCTCGAGCTCAAGGAGCAGTACACTCTCCCAAATGGAATGACACAGAAAGGCATTGCTCGGGCACTCTGGACAGACCAGAGGACCATTTCTGTGGACCTCAAAAGGTCAATGAACCTTGGATTGGTGGAGTCCAGAAAGGCATACATTGAGAACGAATCTAGAAGGTTCAAGACATATCACTTGACAAAGAAGGGGACAGAGATCGCCATCGACCTGAAGGACAGGATCTCAAGGACCCTTATCGATGTCATAGACAACAAGAGCGTTCAGCGACAGATGAGAGCGGACAAGGTTCCAGCGCTTGTCGATGATCGCTTCTCAATGGTTGAGGTCCTGGACCACCTAAAGGACCATGATGTCCTGAACATTGCAGTATTCCAAAGAAGGGCGGAGGAACGTAGAGGTACAGAGTTCATATCCAACCTCACTCGCATTCCAGACCTGCGATACTTTTATGGTCGAGAGGACGAGCTGGCTGCGTTCAATGAATGGCTCAAGGATGCTCAAAGACCTGTCATGATGATGAGCGGAATAGCAGGAACTGGAAAGACCACCTTCCTTCGTCAAGCAATGAAGGAGGTGAAGAAGGAATGGAACGTGTTCTATATCTCCACCAACAGATGGAGCACGTTCACGAACACCATCAAGGCCATTGCACACTTTCTACAGAGAATGAAAAGACCTCAGCTCACCTATCATATCAGGAACAAGCCAGAGCTTGTTATGGATGAGTTAGTCCATATCATCAATGTCTCTTTAGAGGGTACCAGGGCACTTCTGGTGTTCGACGATGTCCATAATCTCAAGGACAATCTCAAGGCATTGGTGGACAGCCTGGTCAATATCAGACCAAGTTCATCCCTGAAGGTCGTGGTCTGTGGTAGGCATCTGAAAATGGTTCCGAAAGTAGCACAACGAAGGATGGTTAAAGTAGATTTGAAAGGTCTCTCCAAGGAAGCCGGAGAACTGATGGCCATAAGACGGGGGATACCCGAGGAGAAATGGTCGGTCCTCTACAAGATGACCAAAGGGCATCCTCTCTCCCTTGAGCTAATAGACCCAACTTCAGACCAGGATGGGTACACCGTCCAAGGGTATCTGGAGAAGGAAGTGGTAAGGAACCTTACAGAGGATGAGAGAGGCGTCTTGGGGTTCCTAAGTGTGTTCAGATATCCAGTGACAGCTGATGCCCTTGATTATCATCCGATCTATTTCTCAAAGGCCGAGGATCTATTGGATGAGCTCGTTGAAAGGTCTTTGATCTCTCGAACAGGGAACCTGTATGGTCTTCATGATGTCCTGCGTGGCCATTTCAATTCCAGGTTGAAGCGTTCAGAAAGGAAATACTTCCACTACCTGGCCTCGACCTATCATAGCAGACTGGACAGCGAGCATACCATCATGGAGCGGATCTACCATCTTGATAGGTCCCAGAGGTATAGGACCCTAGCAGAACTATTACGTGTACACGGAGAGAAGCTTCTAGTACGAGGGTTCTCCGAGGACCTTGGTAGGGTCCTATCCTCTACCCAGGAGAAAAAACTTCCGGATTCTGCCAGGGTTCTGTTCAATCACCTACTTGGTGAGATAGCATACTACAATGGAGATTGGGATACCTCTCTGACGTTACATACCAAGACCGCGTTGCTATGCAAGGATGAACAGGACCCAGAGATCATGGCCAGGTCCCTGTCAAGGATGGCGACGGTCCATATGAACCGGAGCGAGTATCATGAGGCGGTCGCAGAGTTCCTTGGAACGATAGATATTGCACATCGCCATGGTCTTGTACTTTTGGAGGCTAGAGCCCTCAAGGACCTGGCAAGCCATCAGTACATCTCGGGATACACAGAGGATTGCTTACTTTACCTCCACGAACTGGAGCTGCTTGCTCAGAAGGAGAGCAGCAAAGAGGTCCAGGCTCTGGTCATGGAGCAAGGATGGGTCTATGGGAGGGTGTACGGAGAGTATAATCGGAGCGAACAGGCCATGCGTCGGGCCATGCGTCTATATGAGGACCTTGATCAAGAGTTCAAATATCTGCGGGTATCGAACAACCTGGGCCTCATATATATGGACCAGGAGAAATGGGAGGATGCCCTTGCCCTCTATGAGGACATGATCGCCAGGTCGGGCAGCATCGGTACGCTCAGGCTCACAGCCTTTGGTCTTCTCAACAGTGCTATTTGTCTTGTCAAACTTCAAAGATATGACGATGTCCTGACAAGATTGGAGGACGCGCTCTCAAGGTTCATTGAGATAGAGGACAAGAGGATGATCAGCAATACCAGAGGCGAGATGGCCATCTATTACAAGAAGCGTGGGAACATGGAAATGGCCTCCGAACTGTTCGAGACATCAATAGCGGGATACGAGCAAATCGGTATCGTGGACTCTGTCCCTGAATATCTTTATGAGTACGGTGAGGTGAAATTGATGCTCAATGATTTCGATGGTGCAAGGGCATTGTTCGAACAGACATTGGAGCATTCGGTCACATCCAATTTGGAGATCTATCAGCAAAAGGCCTCGGCCATGCTTGAAAAGCTCAAAAGTTTCAGCAATTAATCTGCCATAACGCATATTATTGCGCAATATTCATATAATATGCACATTCATTTTTACACTACACGCGCTGTACATGAGCATAACAGTTCCATTCATGTACCAATAATAATAAATAATGGGACCTGCAATGATTTCATTGTAGGAACGGATGGGGATCCGCCCATGACTGGGGCCATACGAAGCTTTCCAACACGCAGAGCGGTAGCTGTGGCTGTCATCGCCGCTCTGGTCTTTGCCTCCATGCTGTTGCTTGCGGGTGCAGGCGTGGACCATACTGTAGATGCAGCTACACTTCTTGTGGACCCAGACGCTCCAGATGTCTATCATACTATCCAGGAGGCCATTGACAACGCTTCTGCGGGAGACACGGTCAAGATCACCCCTGGCGTCTACAATGAAAGCATCATCATCGACAAGCCTATCAAGGTACGGGGCAGCACCTGGTATGACACACTCATTGAGGGGGCTGACGGCCAGATACCTGTGACCATCACTTCTAACGACGTTCTTCTCACCAATATCTCGGTATTGAGCGGGGGAGATGCCCCAACGTCGGTGGTCATCAAGGCCCAGAACGTGAAGAGCATCTACTTTGGCAGCGTCAATGTGTCGAACGCTCCGATGACCGGCATGCAGTTTCAGGGATGCACCAAGGTCACTTTCTTCAATTGCCAGCTCTGGTCAAACAATTACGCTGTCCATTTCGTGGACAGCACAAGGTGCTACATCAAGAACTCAACCTTCTATGACAACACGATAGCCACATACCTTGAGATGTCGAACGTCAACTACATCCTCAATAATACTTACACGAACAACAAGTACGGTACCTATCTAGATTGGTCGAGCGACAATACGATAATGAGCAACAGCCTGTTCAATAACGAGAACGGGATCTATCTCAACTATTACTGCGATGATAATTACATCTGGAAGAACAACTGCGATGGACAGTCCGTTAGTGGCATCTATCTATACCACAGCTCGAACGAGAACACCATTAAGGCGAACTCCTGCACGAACAACAAGATCGGTGTCCAGCTACGAAGCTTCTGTAACAATAACCTCATCCAGGACAACAATTGCTACAAGAACACAAACAACGGCATCTCCCTGGAATACAGCTGTAAGGAGAACTTCGTATTCTCAAATGACTGCACCTACAACACAGCCTATGGCCTCCTGATAAGCATGGGCAGTGACAGCAACGACGTCCAGGAGAACTACTGCTCTGTCAACAGTGGTAACGGGATCGGAGTGGTCGGGTCGACGGACAACCTGATAAATTCGAACTATGCCTCGTCCAATGGTGGCTCTGGGATCAAGGTCTTCGGCGGAGAGGAACACACGTGTCTTTCCAAGAACCACGTCAACTGGAACTCCAAGGCGAACATCGAGGTCTTCGAGTGCAACAACATCACCCTGGAGTCGAACAAGATGAGGGGTGGGGGAAATGGGATAGAGGTCAATAGAGCCGACCGCGTGGAGAGCCTTCGCAATCACATTCATCAGGTCCAGGGCACCGGGATGAAGTTCATCAAAGCCACCAACAGCAGGACCTACGACTGTGCGATCAGTTGCAATCCTGTGGGAATGGATATGATCGATTGTACCGGAATGAGGACCTTTGGAAATGACCTCATCGAGAACGAGGAGGGCGTTAAGGATAATGGAGAGAACGTCTGGGACGAGGGATATCCAGAAGGTGGCAACTTCATCACTAACACCTCGCACTTCGATTTCTGGAAAGGGCCGAACCAGGACATCCTTGGTAATGATGGGATCTCGGACATGGCCTATCTCATACCAGGTGGCTCCTCTGTGGATAACTATCCCCTCTGTTACCCTGCAAACCCACCACATATTGGTGGCGACAGACCAACGGTCGGCTTTGAGGATGCAACTTTCACAACAAGCTTCAGCACGGAGTTCACATACTGGGCCCAGAAGACCTGGACCATGGACACGGACGCTGAATGGCTTGTCGCTGACCTCAATCAGGTCACCCTGAGCGGCATACCTGGGAATGATGATGTCGGTTCATACTGGATCAACGTGACATTGTCGAACCAGTATGGAAGCTTCGAGTTCCTCAACTACACCATCGTCATCAAGAACCTCAATGATGCCCCGGAAATAGTCACACGGGATCAAACATGGGTGATGGAGGATGAGCTCTACGAAGTGGATTACGAGGCTGAGGACATCGATCCTACCAACGACCATCTCGTCTGGCATTTCCTCACTGACGCTCCGTTCCTAAAGATGCATAAGGCCACTGGGATAGTCTCCGGGACACCCACAAATGACA
The DNA here is from genome assembly GCA_028279585.1 of Thermoplasmatota archaeon. GTDB lineage: Archaea > Thermoplasmatota > Penumbrarchaeia > JANQNL01 > JANQNL01 > JANQNL01. Next base: position 5,698 of record JANQNL010000004.1, on the reverse strand, counting down.
TGGTTGGCTCATACTGGGTCAACATCTCTGTAACTGACGGACGTGGTGGTAGGGACTACCACAACTTCACCCTCCGGGTGCATAACGTCAATGACGATCCTGTGATAACGACACCTCCGATATGCCAGGCCATAGGTGGTAGGCCTTACCTTGTCCAGTATGAGGCATCGGATATCGATTCGAACATAACTCTAGGCTACTGGTCCTTCGACACCAATGCTACCTTCTTGAGCTTCGATAGGTCCACGTGGCTTCTCCAGGGAACCCCAGCCGAGGACCAGGTGGGGACCTACTGGGTCAACCTCACGGTCCATGACAGGGATGGAGGTTCAGCCTACCAGTTCTTCATACTGGAGGTGGTCCCAGACGATGAGCCGGTCCTCATCAACGTTCCTACAGAACTTACCCTATACGAGGATGAACCGGTTGAACTGGCCTTGACCGTCCTCTATCCAGAGGAGATAGCACATTACCTTGAGTGGTCCAAAGCTTTGGGTACACCATTCCTGTCGATCAATACGACCACGGGACTCATCACCGGGGTTCCGACCAATGACGACCTTGGATACCATACGCTCCGGATAAGGGTCACGGACAATGATGGGCCAGGTGCTAACGTGGACATCCCGGTCCTGGTCCTGAACACCAACGACGCGCCCATCATCCTCAACAACGATTCCAACATCTGTTACGAGGATAGGCTATACTCTGTTCACTACACAGCAACCGACATAGATCCAACCATGGACCTGATCTCGTGGAAGGTCAGTAGCAGCGCAGGGTTCCTCTCCATCGGTGAGAAGACCGGTATCCTTTGTGGAATGCCATCGGCAGACGACCTTGGGACCTACTGGGTCAACGTCGCCGCCCATGATGACAAGGGTGGTGTTGGGTTCTCGAACTTCACCCTTACGGTCCTGAACTCCAATGACGCTCCAGAAGCTGCAGACATGGTCCTTGAGCTTCGCGAGGACTCGCCACCGATGTATCTGGACCTCAACAAGATGTTCGTCGATGACGATGGGGATGCCCTGACCGTCAGTTTCAGCAGGCCCAAGGGTGTGGAGATAACATTGCTGGGCAATGGTTCCATCATCCTGACACCGATGAAGGACTTCAACGGAAGGGCACAGTTAGCTCTGTGGGCTGACGATGGGCTCGAGCTCATCAATGCCACGCTCATCATACACATCGAGCCTGTGAACGATCCTCCAGTAGGCTACATCATCCAACCAAGGGCAGACCTCGGTTACAAGGCATCTGAACCCATTACCTTCGAGGCAGGCGTCATGGACCCAGACCTGGAGTATGAGGGAGATGAGCATACGTTCATCTGGACCTCGAGCAAGGATGGCCTCCTTGGTCGTGAAAGGGGCCTGGACAATATCACACTCAGTCCTGGAAAGCACACCATCATCATGCAGGTAAAGGATTCTCATGGCCAGATCGCCTCAGTGGAGACCACCATCCATGTTGAGGGGGAGAAGGAGGAGACGAACTGGGCATCCTTCATCGTTGCAAGCATGGCATTGTATGCTATCCTCATGCTCATCCATTGCTCTGTTGCTTATATCGCCTGGCTCGAGGTCAGGGACAAGGAGCCAGTGGAGTATTACTAGTATGTTTTTTACAGCCTCTGGCTGCTTCAATTGAACGTATAATTGATATACCACCAGTATCATGAGACGGTCCGTGTCATCCAAACCACAGGTCCATATAGAGCGTATCGCCAAGAAGGGCACCATGCAGCCTATCAAAAAGACCATGGAGGCCCTGGACTGGAAAAAGACGGTCAAGCCCAACTCCAAAGTTGTCATCAAGATCAATGGCTGCCATTACAAGTTCCTGCCAGGTCTGGTCACAGAGCCCAATACAGTGGGACAGCTTGTCAAGATCCTCAAGACAAGAGCGTCCGAGGTCGTCGTCGTTGAGTCTGACCTCCAGCGTGTCCCAGCCGATGTGGTGTTCGACCAGGTCGGATACAGGAAGGTCGTGGAGAAAGCTGGTGGCGTGTGCTCCAACCTAACCTCCGAGAAGCAGATCAAGTCCAAGCTCCCTGGTGGTCAGTACTGGAAGACACGGAAGATGCCGCAGTCGCTATGCGACAACGACGTCTACATCAACATGCCAATCATCAAGACCCACAAGCTCTGGCTGGTCTCTTTCAACATCAAGAACCAGTTCGGTTGTGTCCCAGAAGAGGATCGGGTCAAGTATCAGAAGTTCCTGCCTCAGGTGGTCGGTGACTTCAACGCATTCTGCCCACCAGACCTTTGTATCGTGGATGGAACTGTTGGTCTTGAGGGTGACGGACCGATCGCGGGAATCCCAAAGAAGGTGGACCTGATCGTTGGTGGGAACAACCTCGTTGCCACTGACGCTGCATTGTGCAAGCTAACGGGCTTTGATCCATTGAAGAGCGGCCTCATCAAAAACTGCTACGAGCGTGGCCTTGGCCCCATCGAGATGAAGAAGATCGAGTTCACAGGAGTCTCGCCGAAGAAGGTGGCCATGAAGTACAAGCCACCATCCGACGACATCATCTCAAGGATGGAGCGCGAGGTAAGGAAGCATCCAAAGCTTGCAGAGTTCATCTACAGGTCCTGGTTCTTCTCCATCGCAAAAAGGACCGCCTGGGCTGTCCGTGGGATGTCTGGCTACAAGAGCTCCTACCATGAGGAGATCGCAAAGACCGGCCTCTGGGAAGACTATGATTGGGAGCACCTTTTGCAGGTCTACAAGCCCATAGCATGAACGACTAAAGGTCGTTCATGTGTTGTGATGCATAACTACTGTTATTACCCAAACCTTAATAGTAACAGGGATGTTCTTTTTCATCCCGGTGTGGCCCATGGTGAGAATCCATCATTTCCTAGTAGCGGTAGCAGTGGTCGTATTACTCATTGTATGTTTTCCATCGATCTATGCGACAGGTCCACCAAACCGGTACACCACCGACACACCATTGTACACGGTAGATGCATCCTTTGTGGGGGAAGCTGGGGCCACTTATACTGGTAGCAGCCTTGCAGTTGTCGGTGATGTCAACGGTGATGGATTGGATGACTTTGTAGTCGGTTCACATATGAACGACGAGACAGGAAATGATGCTGGAAAGGTCTACCTGATCACAGGCCACAAGCATCTCTGGTCAACAAGCATTATCAACATTGGCGCAACCAATGGGTCCTTCCGGGGAGAGATCGCTGGTGATTGGGCCGGAGCATCAGTCGATGGCGCAGGAGATGTCAATGGGGATGGTTATGAGGACTTCCTCATCGGTGCACCAAAGCATACATACATGGGTGCATCCCAGAGAGGAAAGGTCTATCTCATCTATGGCAAAGCAGCACCATTTTCTCAAAATCTTGATCTGAGCACTGCGGATGCTTCTTTCATTGGAGAAAAGGCCCAAGACTACGCTGGAACGTGTGTTGCAGGGGCGGGGGATGTCAATGGGGATGGATATGATGACATCCTAATTGGAGCTCCAGAGTATGATGATGCTGGAGGTAGTGGTAACACGACCATAGGGCGAGCCTACATCATGTTCGGTGGCAACACCAGCTGGACCCAGAACATGGACCTCAAGAACGCCGATGTGATCTTGGATGGGGACCATAATAACTGCTGGTTCGGTTTCAGCCTTGATGGAGGAAAGGACCTCAATAATGATGGTATGGATGATATCGTGGTCGGTGCGTATAGGGCGGACCTAAGCTACGTGGACAATGGGAAGGTCGCTGTATACTATGGCAGGACCAACTGGCCATCCATGCTCAACATAATGCAGGGGGATTTCTCGTTCATTGGTGAAGGTAACACAGAGTACCTGGGTCATGAGGTCGCTTTGATAGATGATGTCAATGATGATGACCTTGATGACATCCTCTTGTCCGCTTGGTACTACTCAACACCAGGAGCATCCACCAGGGGAAAAGCATACGTTATCGAGTCCGATCCTGCTGGGTTTGGTCAGAATATGAACGTGTCCTTGGTCGATGACTCATATTTCTACGGAGAGGATGAGTACGACCAGTTCGGGGATGCCATGTGCGCAGCCGGTGATGTGAACGGCGATGGATACGGTGACATATTCATAGGCAATGAATACCACGAGCATTCACTTGTAGATGATGGAAAGGCATACCTTCTAACATCCAGTGGAACAGGCTTTGCAAGTGGTGATGCCAACTCGGTATGCCAGAGTTCATATTATGGAGAGGGTGGTGGCTGCTTCGTGGGAGCATCAGTGGGTGGTGGTGGTGACATCGATGGGGATGGTTTCGATGACATCATCCTAGGAGGCTATGGTTACCAGTCTTCCAAAGGAATAGTGTATCTGATCCATCCCTTTACTAACAGTCGTGCAGAACCATCGATGACACTTGTCTACGAGGATCCAACACGTACGACATTGGTGACAAAGGCCAATGTCAACGATACTGTCTACATCAAAGTGGATGGTAACGATACTGATGATACGGTCACGAACACCATGAACGTCATCGTTAGTTCATCGTCCGATCCTGTCGGGTTCAGGATGACCCTGAGAGAGACGGGAGATGGTACGGGAGTGTTCCACGGGGACCTTTTCTTAGGAACCCGGACGCGCAAGGACGACGACTGGATCAAGGCGATGGACGGGAATACCGTTACAGTTGCTTGTCTTGACGACCTTGCAAGGAACTATACCTTCCTGATCTCTGATTCCATCAAGATCAAACCTGCAATGGACATCAGTACAGCGGTAGAAGATGAACCGTATTCCAACCTGTATCATGTCGTTGGGACGACATCCGCAACCTGGTCACTGGAGACGAACGCTGAAGAATGGCTTTCATTCAATACAACTAATGGAAACCTATCCGGAACACCGGACAATCGTCATTCTGGAAGGTCCTATTGGGTCTATCTGAACGCTTCTGATGATGTGGGTCCGACCACAGATAGCCGGTTCTTCTGGATAGATGTTATCAATGTGGCTCCAACGGTGTATGCTCCAGCAAACGACACAGCCTACGAGGACCAGATGTTCTATGTTGACTTCAACTGCTCCGATGATGGACAGGGGGATATGGGTTGGTCATTGATCGGCAACTCACCGGAATGGTTGTTCATCGACCATTGGACGGGCATTGTGAATGGTACACCTGACCAGAGTGATGTTGGATCAGACATCATCCAGGTCATGGTCATGGACGGCAACGGTGGTGAGACCGAGTACAACCACAGCATCTCGATAGAGGACGTGAACGATGACCCTGTCATTGTAGGTACCGCCAACAAGACCGCTCGGGAAGATCACGCTTATTATTGCAACCACACAGCGTTTGACCCTGATGCGGCTACGATCCTGACCTGGTCGTGGCATACGAACAGCAGCTGGTTGGAGCGTAGTAGCGGGAACCTGTTCGGTACTCCACTTCAAGCTGATGTTGGGCAGTGCTTTGTGAACCTCACGGTCTCTGATAACAATGGTGGATCGGTCTCCAAGAACTTCACGATCACGGTCTCGAACGTCAACGATGTTCCACTGTTCGATTCCGTTCCAAAGGCGAACGAGACCATCGAGATCGATGTTGTCTATTCGTTCGATGTGGATGCAAGTGATGAGGACAATGACACGCTCACTTATTCCATGACATCGGTCCCGATGACGAATGCTGTTATCGACCCAGACACTGGACTCATCAAC
>JANQNL010000193.1 GCA_028279585.1 Thermoplasmatota archaeon | reverse complement strand
CGCCCCCTCAGACTCTATCCTGCTCTTCCGCTGGATATCCTTGATCTCCCCCGGTGTAGGCTCTACCTTCACAGTATGCACAGCAGGCACACCCTTCCCCCTGGCTATTCTCCTGGCAGCCCGAATGTCCCGTTCGAAGTGGCCTCTGGACGTCGAGGTCTCATCCACAACCTCTACATCATACCCTTCCTCGATGAGCGTGTTCAGGATCCTGTCCCTGTCCGTAGGCGCCTGGTGGCCTATCCGGATGAGGAATCCATTGTGGGGGAAGAAGCGCTCATACCTCTGGACCATCTCCAGAACATGTTCTGGAGCATCCGGCTGAGAGGTCGTGAGTAGCATACCGTCACCATAGACCGCTACACCTGGTCTTGGGCCTGGGTCAATGCCAACGATCAGTTTTTTGAACTTGTCCCGACCGCTTGCAAGGAACCTGGCTAGAGGTACGACTGACCCTGGGTCCATATCCTCGGGAACAGCAATATGCTGGACCCATTCAGGTGCGCCCTCGCCATGGCTTGTGATGACGACCAGAGCCTCGTCCGGGACCTTCTCACCTGGCTTGAGCTCGGTGAACTCCACCTTCAGTTCGTGGAACCGGGCGGATATGGCATGGAACAGCTCCATGTCCTCTGTGGCCAGGACAATGGCTCGCATCGGAGACCACATGCAGGGAGGGGTTTATGAAAGTAATGGGTGGGAATGGATGGTTCATAGGCTAGATACGAGCCAAGCTTGAAAAGCTCCGAAACGAAAAAGAGGGGTCGATATTCTAACATACCCATTACCACCGATGTCAGAATATCGATTTTATCCTGTAAGTTTCGAAGCTTCTCTTCACTTGTCTCGTACCAATTATTATATATAGCGCGACAAGGATGATTCAGTGAATGAGAATCAGAACGTTGGCAATTATCGGAATTATTTGTGCCATGTTCCTTCTGCCGCTACCCGGGCTCGTCGCCACCAACACTAGAGCAACACGAGCCCAATCCTATACCTGGGAGGACGTCCGGATATGGGGACAGTACGGACGTATGAAGGACTGCCTGGTCCATGACGTGGACCCGCGGTTCGACGGACCAGAGGTCCTTGTCGCAGGTGAATCGGAAAAGGTCTCCGTCATCACAGGCCAGGGCGTCAGCTACACAGGCGAGGATGTCTTCGATGACACCTGGTTCATCGAAAGCTTCGCTGTGGGGGATATCCACCCAGACTACGCTGGTGACGAGATCATCACGGTAGGACGCTCCGAGGTCGTGAACATGGTGTGGCGGGATGCGGACGGTTGGAAGAACCAGAAGGTGTTCCAGGAGGCCCACTGGATCTACGACGTGGCCATAGCGGACGTCTATCCTGGCAACACCGGTCCAGAGATGTACATCGTCACCGACGAGATGTACCTCTTCATGGCCTACTGGGACCCGGACGGAAAAGGGAAGGGAACCGCTGGATACACGGGCGATCCTGACGGAACGATCGTCGAGGACGGATGGTATGTGGAACCGATCTTCAAGGACACTGAGTACCTGAACAAGGTGGCCATCGGAGACTTCGACAGCCTCCGCGACGGGATCGAGATAACGGTCTCTGGAGGAACCAACACCCTCTGGGAGGTCTACTACGAGAACGGGACCTGGCATAATGAGGCTCTTGTCAAGCGGGCCATCCAGGACCTGGACGTCGGGGACTTTGACTACAATTGGGCCACAGGCGACAAGATCGTCTACACCTCTGGGAACAACGCTTACTTCCTCATCCAGAACTACTCCATCAACGCCACACATCCTCCATGGGAGGAGAACACAGCCTTCACCGATGCCAAGACCATCAACTGCATCACGGTCGGAGACGCCGTGGGAGGAGACGGGTTGGGCGAGATCATCGTAGGCACTAACACCTACCAGGTCTACGTCCTCCAGTACTCCTGGACCCGGGATGCATGGAACCTGTTCAACGCTTTCTCCGGTGACTTCCAGATCAAGGAGGTCGCTGTGGGGGATGCGGACAGGGGCCATGATGGGAACGAGATCGTAGCCGTGGATTCAGGTGGGAACACTTTCAAGATACAGTTCGAGACTGAGGACTTCTCGATAGTGCCAGTCCAGGCCGAGTTATCCCTGGGCACCACCGACTCCATCGGAGGCTCCATGGTCCTCGACACGCTTGGAGGGTTCGACGATGACGTTGAGCTAGTCGTCGAGACCAGTGACCTGGCCAACGTAGAAGCGCATGGCCTGGATGTCACCATCGCCAAGGCCACGGCCCATCCAAAGGAACTTGTCGACATCACGTTCGAGACAAGCAATGCAGATCCCGGTTCCTACACCATCAGGATCAAGGCTACATCTGTCAAGTCATACGACCAGGACACTATCACTGCTCCCCTCGAGCACACAGCTACGTTCACTATCACAGTAACGAGCACAGACGAGTTCAGCTACGACCTGAACGTCCTCACCCAGGACCTGGTCTGCTCCGCGGACTTCTCCGCAGAGGGCCTTATCCAGGCATTGTTCGTCAACCCAAGCAAGGCAGTGAACCCCTCACTCCTAACCATCGGAACCCGAGGTGAACCGGAGGGTGTCACCGTAACCCTCACCCCCAAGAGCGTCCCGGTCGGCACCACAGCTGACATCAACATCACCATCACCACCACCGCAAACACCCCACCAGGTGAATATACCATCATCCTCTGGGGTGACCTCATCGTGGGCGACTCCACTAACCGTACCCACATCACAAGGAGCGTCCCACTGAACCTGGAGGTCCAGCCCCCAGGCGACCCGGACTTCGGGCTCGAGGTCGTGGCTAGAGATGAGGTCCTACGCCAGGGACAGAAGGCGAACATCACGGTCGTCGTCACGTCCATCTACAGTTTCACGGACGCTGTGGACCTGACGGTGAGCATCGACAAGGTCGGTGTGACGGGACTGTTGGGTAAGTCCAGCATCGTCCCTACGGCGAATGTGACACTAACGCTCTCGGCAACCGAGACCGCGAGCCTGGGTACCTTCCGGGTGACCATCCAGGGTATTGGGAGGGGGATCACGAAGGAGGCGTTCCTGGACCTTGAGCTCTATCCGCCACCGCCGAAGTTCGAATTCACGGTGGAGGCGAGCAGGTATGAGTTCAAGTACAAATGGACCGACACCGAACCGATCGAGGATATCTCCATCTGGATAAATTTCACAGCGGAGGAAGGCTACAAAGGCGATGTCCTTGTGAGCTGGGGAGCGGTCCCAAGCGGCTCCAACCTTGGACCTGCTGACTACATGCTTGTGGACAACAAGCCAGCTTCATATATGACAATAATCGATGCCAACGGTTCTGCTGTTTATACCTACAACATCGACCGTGTAGAACTGGGTCAAGTGCATTACTACAACCTCACCTTCTATGTTGACGACGGCGTCCAGAATGAGTCCGCCGGCATATCCATCAAGGTCGTTGCTGAACAGGACCAGACCGAAGGTAATTGGATGAACACGTTCGTCGAGGACTACGGCATGTTCCTGATAATCGTCGTGCTCGTTCTGGTCCTGGCAGGAGCAGCCGGAGCCTACTTGTTCGTAAAGCTCCGCTCCAAACCCGCAGACCAGGAGGATGAGGAGGACGAGTCCGAGGATGAGGCCAGGGAGCGGCTCTACGGTGAGGACTCCGAGTATTCTCGCGAGGAGACCGAGGACGAGCCTAACGAAGAAGTCGAGGAACCTGAAGGCCTAGACGACGAGGAAGAGGAAGAGGTCGACCCCGATGAGGACGATGAAGAACCATCCGAGCAGAGCGAGGATGATCTTGAAGATGAGGAGGCAGAGTCCTCCGATGAAGAGGAGGAGGAGCCTCCGAAGAAGAAACGCTCATCCAGATCGAAGAAGAAGTCCTCCAAGTGACGTAAGCGTTAACTTGATGTAGCTGTATGTGTTGGTAGCGTATGCTTCAGGTGGTATCATGAAGAAGTTCATCGCCCTGTTCGCTTTGGTATTGTTGCTGGTCATGCTTCTTGCAGGTTGTACATGCGGTCCTTGTGAGCGCATGCACGATGATTGGCATGATGACGATGATGATGACGATGATGGTGGAGATGGCTGGGACGGCCAAGATGGTGGCGATGGATGGGATGGCCATGATGGAGGCGACGGATGGGACGGCCAAGACGGTGGCGACGGTTGGGATGGCCACGATGGTGGAGATGGACAAGACGGCCACGATGGCGGTGACGGATGGGACGGTCATGATGGTGGAGATGGGATGGACGGCCACGATGGCGGTGATGGTGGAGATGGGATGGACGGCCACGATGGCGGAGATGGAGGAGATGGTATGGATGGCCACGATGGTGGAGATGGAATGGATGGAGGAGATGGCCAGGATGGAGGTGACGGTGGCGACGGAGGTGACGGTCAGGATGGAATGGACGGCGAGGATGGCGGTGACGAGGACCCAAAACCACACATCGAACCGTACTTCCACATCTACATCAACAACACCCAGAACGTCACCTGGATGGTCAACTACACTTTCACTGGCATCGATAACAACTACACACTTTCCGGAAGCCACACCCTGCATCCAGGCCAGACTGTGATGCTCATGTCTTCTAACTTCTTCCCTAACGGGACCTACGATTACAAGATCACAAGGGATGTTCCGGGGGTTCCGATCACCCAGGACCTGGGTCGCATCGGAATTGGTGTGGACTCGTATGTCAGCTTGAGGATGTATGAGAAAGGAGAATACATCTACACGGAGATCAGCTCGTCGAACTATCCGTAGACGTTGCTTCATCGCAAGCTTTATTTCACCTGAGCCATCTATCTGCTTGGGTTCAGGATGGGTAAGAGGAAGAAGCCAGTCCATACATTCAGGTCTAGTTTCAACGAGGATTATCTGAAAAAGGTCAAGGCAGATCTGAATGGACAATACAAAAGTTCGATCATCTGGATACTAGTGATCGCATCGTCCATCGGTATTGGTATTGCTATAATGGGTGGCGCCATTATGGCACTCGTCAACAATGGGATGGCTATCGGTATCTTCATGGTCGTTTTTGGTATCTATATCCCATTTGGAACATTTTTCTTCATCCTGCTTGTCATTGGAATGCCGTTCTTAATGATGGACAATATCAAGACTAGGATCAACACAATATCCTATCAAGCGTTCAAGGACCATTTTGTATGCCATTATGAATATCTTAGCATAGTCCAGAACACACGGGTGGATTACTCGAACATCTGGCAGGTCCACGTGTTCCATCCGAAGCATCAATGGTTTGATTTCTATAGACCTTTCAGGTATCCTTTCTCCATGATGACCATGATGCCTGACTTTGAGGATTATGCAGGATTCTACAATCCATTCGGTCACGGACCCAACCTCTATCAGGTCTACTTCAGAGAGCCTATCGATGTTGGAACTGGGCGCAATATGAGAACGGTCAAGAAAGCCGTCATGGACATCGATGACATTGAAAAGTTCAAAGAGATCATCAAAAAGGGTGGAGGGTTGAATTGAAGGATAAGCCAATACGGGTTGAACCAGTATCATTCAGGATAAGAGCAACGATAATCCGCCTTATCATGAGCTCACCATTTTACATTCTTGCGGTTATGAGTTTCGTGGCAGGAATAAAAGCCAATTCGTTACTGTCGCTAATATCATTCTCGATGCTTTCATTAGCTTTTACGATTCCATTTGGTATAATGTTCCTTTGGAGCTTTTATCCATGCCCCGTTTTTTATGAGGATAGGGTCGTACTCTCACCAATCCAAACAGTTCACTATAGGCATATAGAGAGCTGGAGGCATAATGACTTTTTTCTCTGGGAGATAGTACAAGTGTATACCCTCAGCCACGGTGGCTTCACAGTTACCGACGGCTGGTTCCCTTTTCAATCAACATCCACAGACCCAGAAGCATGTCTGGACATCATAATTGAACGGTCCTCACCAATGGTACCAATGGATTAAACGATCTGGACCATCCGGTCCAGAGCCTTCTTCGCATCCCGGATGACATCCTCCGGAAGCTTCACCTTAGGCTCCATCGTCCGAAGCGACTCCAGCACGACCTCGAGCGTTATCCTCTTCATGTTGTGACAAACAGCCGTCTGCAGAGGGATGAACTCCTTTTCAGGCATGAGCTTCTTCATCCTGTACGTCAGCCCCTCCTCCGTGATCACGATGAACTGCTTGGCATCCGAGGCTTGAGCGTGCTTGACCATGCCCTCGGTAGAGAAGATACCATCGGCAAGCTTCAGGACCTCGGGCTTGCACTCTGGATGCGCCATGACGACCGCGTCAGGATACCTGGACATCATCGTCATAACATCCAGCGCTCCAACATCATTATGGACATGGCAATGGCCTTCCCAAAGGATGACCTCCACCTCCGGGACCTGGGTCTGGATGTACTGGCCGAGGTTGCAGTCTGGGACGAAGATGACCTTGTCAGTTCCAAGTGCCTTCACGACCTTCACGGCGTTCGCCGATGTGCAGCACACATCCACCACGGTCTTGAGCTCGGCTGTGGTATTGACATAGGCCACAACTGGCACGCCTGGGTGCTTCTTCTTGAACTCCACCACCTCGTCCTTGGTGGCCATGGCAGCCATTGGACACTTGGACTCCGGAGTAGGGTGCACCACTGTCTTATCCGGAGAAAGGATGAGCGCGGACTCTGCCATGAAGTCCACACCACAAAAGAGGATCTTGTCCTCGGACGCATCCCTGGCCTTTCGGGCAAGGACTAGAGAATCAGCTACCACATCGGCAATATCTTGGATGTCGCCGATGACATAGTTGTGGGCGAGGATAAGTACGCCCTTTTCCTGCTTCAAGCGCAGGATCTCTTCTTTGAGAGCAGCAGCATCCATGGGGGTCCCAGCGGAAGCTGGACAAGGCCTAGCTTTTGTTAAATGTTTCGGTGGAAGAAGTCGACAATCCACAATCGTTAACAGTACTTTCTAGTCACTCCTTCCTTATCGATATCGATAAGTGTCTCCTGCTTTCCCCCACCCATGACATGGACCTTGCCCTCATCTATGAACATACCGACATCTGCGGCCTCGACCTCAACACGACCGAAGGCCTCGATCACTGCATCCACATCTCGCTCCTCCACAGCCAGGACGAATCCGAAGCCCTGATAGACCGTGAGCCACTGGTATGGCTCCACAAGGCTCTTGTCAGGGCGAGGGAGCATGTCCAGGTTCACGATAGCCCCCACGCAGGAGGTCTCGCAAAGCATGGCCAGTGTTCCGATGCAGCCTGGGTTGGACAGGTCCTTTGCAGCCTTGACCAGTCCTGCATTGGCAAGTTCATACATGACCTTGATCTGTGCTTGGACATCCTCTGCGGTCTTCATGGTTGTCGTGTCCCAGGAGTATGGAATGCCAGGTGTTATCTTGCCATTGATGTCCATGGCCATTACGACGCGCATACCTGGATTTGCATGGAACGAATCAATGACCGCTCCACGATGGGCGATGCCATAGACCGCAACGGACAATGAGTTCACACCATCCGGATGTGTATGACCACCAACGACAGGTATCCCGAACTTGCGTGAGCCGTCCCGCATACCGTGGACCATCTTCTCCATCTGTTCCTCATCCCCGGATGCAACAACATCCACCAAGGCCACGGGCAAGCCACCCATAGCTGCGATGTCGTTAACGTTCACTAGAACTGAAGCGTAACCTGCGAAGTATGGGTCGGTCTCCACAAGATGCCCCATCATGCCATCAGCGGCCAGCAGGGTCACCCACATGGAGCAGTAACCCTCACGCTTGTCTGGAGGACCGACCTCGAGAACGGCCGCATCGTCCCCGAAAGGGACATCTACCTTCACTGGAAGGTATGCGTTCTTCACGGTCCCCAGCTCAGAAAGCACTGGACCGATGGGTCCCTTGCGGGTGAAGCCTGGGTAGGACTTGATAACATCAACTGCGAACACTGGATCATAGATAAAAGGCATCACACACGCCCCCTTGCAAGCTCAAGAGCCTTCGCAACTGCAGCTTCGGGTGAATCAGCTTTGAAGAACAGCTCCGTGGACACTTCCCCCGCATTGGGGACATCCCAGCTTCCGAGGCTGACGATAGGTGTGCCCACGTTCATTCCCCCACCGATCTCTGACAGCGTCCCGTACGAACCGTCTATGGCCACAAGCGCATAGGCAGTCCTGACGATGATGAAGTTCCGAGCCTGGGCCATGCCTGTTACGATAGGCAGTCGAACATATGGGTTCGCGTCATCGCGCTGCATCCCTGGAATGATCCCAATGGTCATCCCCCCAGCCTCGAAGACTCCCTTGCATGCCCCTTCCATAACTCCAGACAGGCCTCCGCAGATCAATGTAGCTCCGCTTTCTGCGATGAGCTTTCCAACCTGAACGGCCTGATCGTAGATCTCGTCGTTAACGTTCGCACCACCGATCACACCGATGATGAGGGGCTTGCTTTCCATGGGCGGGGGAGCAGCGAATTACTATATGCTTTTTACTTATCGAGTGTAAATTGGCCTGCCAGGAATACTTTTTATACTGGATGGTTATTGGACCGTCGCCAGTTGACAATCGTTATGATACTGGCTCGGATGTGAAGCACTTGGCGAAGAAGAAAGGCTCCAAGAAGAAGAAGCAGGAGGAAACCCCTCAGGAAGAGGAGGAGCTCATCTGCGAGCCTAAACCGACGAAGAAGACCCTTCGAGAGAAGCTCAAGGTCTCCCTCGGTATCTCTTTTGTCAAGTCAATTACCTGGAGGATCATAGCCTCCCTTACGACGACCACACTTGTGTTCATAGCCACTGGAAAGCTGGATTGGGCCCTTGGTGTGGGTGTCGCGGATGTTATTATCAAGCTTATCCTCTACTTCATACACGAGAGAGTGTGGGAGTGGGGACGCAAGTTCATTGAGAAGTGAACTCTGGCCGTATGTTGCGTCCAGGCTAATATCTTAAATACAAGAAACGGATTATGCCAAAAATCCGCTATGACCTTCTGCCGCGATAGTGTAGCGGTCTATCATCCTGGCCTGTCGAGCCAGGGACGGGGATTCAAATTCCCCTCGGGGCGCCTTTTCAATCAAACCAGCGATAGCTCTTGTGATTGAAAAGTCGCCCCTCGGGCAGCAAAATGTTTGAAATCGTTGGCTACTGTTTTGCTGCGTACCCCTGGAAAAGTAATGCAACCAGCGTTAGCACATACTCAGAACAGGTTCTTTCCTGCGGGTCCCCTCGTAGCGCAATTTTCAAATTCTTTAGCTTCAGCTCAAGAATTTGAAATCCCCAACGCCCTCGATTGCTAATGACGATC
>JANQNL010000166.1 GCA_028279585.1 Thermoplasmatota archaeon | reverse complement strand
ATTGAAGGAAGGGACCGAGAGGGAGTCCGGCAAGGGCGCCCAGTTCAACAACATCGCAGCCGCAAAGGCCATCGCCGATGCTGTCAGGACGACCCTCGGACCAAAGGGAATGGACAAGATGATGGTGGACTCCATGGGAGACGTGACCATCACGAACGACGGCGTGACCATCCTCAAGGAGCTCGACGTGACACACCCAGCAGCCAAGATGATCATCGAGGCAGCCAAGACACAGGACGAAGAGTGCAAGGACGGAACGACCTCCGCGGTCATCATCGCCGGAGAACTGCTCAAGCGCTCCGAGGAGCTCATCGAGCAGAACGTACATCCTACCATCATCTCCGATGGCTTCAGGATGGCCGCCAACAAGGCCACCGAGGTCCTGGACGGCATCTCCGCTCCTGTGACCACCAACGACAGGGAGATCCTACTCAAGATAGCCAGGACAGCCATGACCGGCAAGTCTTCCGACGCTATCAAGGACCACCTCGCAGACGTCTCCGTCGATGCCATCCTCTCCATATACGAGGAGCGCAACGGTAAGATCACTGTCGACCTGGACAACCTCAAGATCGAGAAGAAGCAGGGCGGTGCCATCGGTGATACCAACCTCATCGATGGCGTGGTCCTGGACAAGGAGCGCGTGCACTCCGGCATGCCACTCGAGATAAAGGATGCCAAGATCGCTCTCATCAACTCCGCCCTCGAGGTCCAGAAGACCGAGGTGGACGCAAAGATAGAGATCAACGACCCCACACAGCTCCAGGCCTTCCTCGATGAGGAAGAGAAGATGCTGAAGCAGAAGGTCGAGACCATCAAGGCCTCCGGTGCAAACGTCGTCATCTGCCAGAAGGGCATCGACGACCTGGTCCAGCACTTCCTTTCCAAGGCTGGCATCTACGCTATCCGCAGGGCAAAGAAGTCTGACATGGAGAAGCTTGCAAAGGCAACTGGCGCAAGGATCGCAACGAACCTGTCCGAGCTCTCCGCAGAGGACCTTGGTACCGCAGGCACCGTTGCCGAGCAGAAGATCTCCGGTGACGAGATGACCTTCATCACCGGCTGCACCAACGCAAAGTCCAAGACCGTGTTCATCCGCGGTGGGACAGAGCATGTGGTCGACGAGCTGGAGAGGAACCTCCACGATGCACTTGGTGTCATCGGTGTTGCCCTCGAGGACGGCAAGATCGTCATCGGCGGCGGCTCTGCAGCCATGGAGATAGCAAGGGAGCTTCGCAACTACGGTAACACCATCGGTGGAAGGGAGCAACTGGCCATAGAGGCCTTCGCAGCGGCCATGGAGATCATCCCAAGGACGCTTGCCGAGAACGCTGGACTCGACTCCATCAACGCCCTCATCGACCTCAGGAAGGCTCACGCAGACGGACAGATCTATGCAGGCCTCAATGTCATGGATGGGAACATCATGAACATGAAGGACCTCCACGTCGTCGAGCCTATCCGTGTCGGTTACCAGGCCATTCAGTCCGCAACGGACACCGCGATCATGATCCTCAGGATCGATGACGTCATCGCCTCCAAGGGCGGTGGCGGTGGCGGTGGCATGCCTCCAGGTATGGACGGCATGGGCGGAATGCCTGGCATGGAGTAAGAAGATACTCCGATCTGGTGGGGCTTTCGGGCCCCACCTTTGCTTTCATTCGTGGTCCCCGACCAACCCACCACCTGCCCCCCAGCCCTCGCTGCGCTGCATCGATGTTTATGTCGCAGCGAATCTCAACCTAACATCGATGTCCAGGCGATATCAATTGCCATCGACGGGATATCGCGACGGGAGCGATAAGTTTGCGACACAAATGGTATGACGAAGCAAACTTATCGAAGAGCCTCTCCCCCGCTCCCCTGCTCGCTCGGGACGGTTCTTACACAACCTTTTTCTTTCATAGGTGACTTCGCATGCCAATGACATCCCCCTTCCAGGTCACCTCAACCTCCGGAAACGCCCGAGCAGGGACCCTCTCCACAATGACCCGCAAGGTTTCCACACCAGTCTTCATGCCGGTGGCGACCCTGGGGGCGGTCAAGACCCTCTCCCCCAAAGAGGTACACGACCTGGGATGCGAGATGGTCATCTCCAACTCGTTCGTCCTGTCTCTACAGCCAGGGAACGAGGCCATCGGACAGGCAGGAGGACTCCATGGATTCTCCCAGCTCGATACGGCGATCTTCACAGATAGCGGCGGATTCCAGGTCATCCGGGATGAGTTCAAACCAGTGGTCAAGGAAGAAGGCGTCCTATTCACCTCACCCTACGATGGGTCAAAGACCCTCCTCACACCGGAGATGGTGGTGGAGACCAACAGGGTACTCGCGCCGGACGTAATGATGGTCCTGGACGACTGCCCACCCCACAGCTGCGACGAGAAACGACTGAATGGTGCGGTCGAACGAACCCTTGTCTGGGCACATGAGTCCCTCAAGGCACATAGGAAGGTCCACGGCGACGGACCCGACAGGCAGCTCTTATTCGCCATCACCCAGGGCGGCATCGACGTCGACCTCCGCTCGAGCTGCACCAAGGACCTGGCTGAGATGAACTTCGACGGATATGGTATCGGCGGTCTCTCCATCGGCGAGCCACTGGAAAAGATGTACGAGGTCATGTCAAAGACCATGCATCTCCTGCCCGAGGACAAGCCGAGATACCTCATGGGAGTCGGGGACCCCGTGCAGATGCTCGAGTGCATCTCCATGGGCATCGACGTGTTCGATTCCGTGTTCCCGACCAGGAACGCAAGGCACGGAACGGTGTTCACTCCCAATGGCCCCATCAACATCAAGGCCACTCACTTCAAAGGTGTCTTGGGCCCCATCCAGGAAGGGTGCACATGCCCAGCATGCCAGGGCTTCAGCAGAAGCTTCCTTCTGCATCTATTCAAGACCCACGAGACCCTGGGTTGGAGACTTGCGACCCTGCACAACCTACACTTCGTCCTCTCCCTCATGCGAGATATCAGGACACACATCGAGAAAGGGACGTTCCTCGAGTTCAAAGAGGACTTCGTCTCTAAGTATCAATCCTGATCGCTAAGCGTACCTTTATCTATTGTAATATTATTCTCGAACGTCGAGTGGTCCTGGCTTGATATTTTCACCACGCGACAGGTGGTCACATGGGAACCGTGCGCAAGTCGGCTTACAGACAACCCGTCTCAGCCAACGGCCTGCGCAAGATCGAAAAAGGGACCCTGGAATGGTTCGACCACGAGATGTTCGCAAACTTCAACACAGGAGTTCTCGAACAGTACCTTGACCACAAGAACAGGATCTTTTCTTTCGACCACTCAACATGGACCTGGTGGAAGGTCGGTATTGCCATCCTCATCGGTTCATTGTTCGCGGTCATCAACCAGTATGTTGGCCTGAAGGTCGGAATGGTGGTTGCAGGTTCCTGGTACATCGTCTACCTCATGGGTATGGCGTTGAAGTGGAAACCCTCGGAGATAAATATAACGAGTACTGCCTCGAACGGGGCAGCAATGATCTGCACAGGGTTCGTGTTCACGTTCCCGGCCATATATCTGATGGCCCTGGACGAAAAAGAGTTCGTCAACGGTGAACCGCTCATCTCTAGCGTTCCCAACTCTATCGTAGCCATCGCGATCGTTGCGACCATAGCTTCGGGTCTTCTCGGCATCATGTACTTCATCGTCTTCAGACGGATATGGTTGGTCGAGGACCCCCTCCCAGTTCCTGGTTTCGAGGCAACTGTGAAATTACTTGATATGGCGCAAGCCAGGTCCGGAGCGGCCACAGAACAGGCTAAGAAGTCTGTACGATTAGCGGTCATCTGGGGTGGCCTGACAGCCCTGT
Organism: Thermoplasmatota archaeon; assembly: GCA_028279585.1. GTDB lineage: Archaea > Thermoplasmatota > Penumbrarchaeia > JANQNL01 > JANQNL01 > JANQNL01. The sequence continues at coordinate 60,234 of JANQNL010000166.1, read as the reverse complement.
TCACGTTCCTTCGTGACTTCCCACTGTTCAAAGATGGAGGCTTCACGCCCATCGGCGGTAACATGTCCATCCTCGACTTCGCTTTTGACAGGATACCCGGGGGCTCTGATTGGTGGGGTTGGGGTGAGATAGGTGTTCCTGAACGAATTGAGAACAGCTCGCCCGCTCTAGGTCTTACTCATCTGGCGTTCGGCTTCATCCCGATACAGTTCGGTATCGGTTGGTTCATGAAGTTCAAGACCGCCGTCCTCATTTTCCTCGGAACCGCTTTCACCTGGTTCCTCATCGTCCCCATGGTCATCCTCATGAAGGTGCCCATATACAATGCCAATTACGACGTCTACTTCATTGCGGAGAACGCCAACATCTTCGGGATGACCGCTGCCTGGGCAGCGTACGACGTTGCCCGAGTGATGGCTATCGGTTGTATCCTCGGTGGCGGCATGACAGCCCTCATCAAGATGGCCCCTGTGTTCTTCACGGTCTTCAAGGACATGGCCAAGCTCAAGGGTGGCGGTGGTGGTGACGATGCGAACAAGACCCCGTTCATCCCGAAAAAGGGATGGTACGAGTGGCCCGCACAGCACATTCTGGTGATGATCGTTGTCACGTTCTTCGTCGTGTTCCTTGCTTTCTCCATTGGAGGTTTCCCGATAATCTCCTCGTTCATCTTCTCCTTCCTGCTTGTTGCCTCGACCTTCCTCCTTGGAGCAATAGCGGTGAAGGTCATGGGAGAGACTGGCACAGAGCCAGTGTCCGCCACATCATTCATCGTTCTTCTCACTCTAATCATCGTGTTCAGTGCCCTATCCTTCATCGGAAGGACCTTCGGTATAGGACGCTTGGGACCGCTCAATGTCATGGAGATGGGCTCCACAGAGATCCTTATCATGTCACTCATCGGGACCACGGTCTTCGGAGGAGCCATTTCCATGTCTGGAGATATCGTCTTGGACTTCAAGAACGGTCTTTACTGTGGTAACAGACCAATGCATCTGGTCCGTGGGCTCAGTCTGGGTGTCCTGCCTGGCGGTATCATCGCGGGTGTGGGTGCTGTGGTCCTCTCTATCCTCCTTGCCAGAGGCGACCTCCCTCTAGCAGCCCCCCAGGCACACGCGTTCGTGATCTTTTCAAAGATGATGATGTCCGGTGCTGTGGACTGGCCTGTGTTCATCCTCGGTATCATCCTTGGCATCTTTTTGGAGCTTCTCATCGGAATGGGCACTGCCTTCGGACTTGGTATGTATCTGCCCCTATCCATCCAGATACCGATGCTCCTTGGTGGCGGTGCAAGGGACCTGTGGGAGAAGTATTGGCTTGAGCCCAAGGTGAAGATGGAGAACTGGGACGAACGCCAAAAGACCCTCAAACTGCTCGAGACATACATGATGGCAACAGGCCTCATGGTGGGTGAAGCGGTCATGGGAACCATTGTGGCGATATTCATCTTCACAACGATCTTTGCGGGATAAAACCGTTTACGAACCCGTAAATGATATTACCAAGTGCCTCCGATACCCAGTCTGCAGACCATGACCAAGAAAAAGGATAGGGAGACAGCAGAGGACGACCTCGAGACCCGAGTTCAATGGGCACTCGAGGAGTCGCTCAAAGATGTTCTACCCGGGCTCATCGAGGAATCCGTCAAGCGAGCCGTTGAGCGGGAGCTTGCCAAACAAAAGGGGTCGGAGAAGAAGGAAGAAGCGGGCATCGATTGGAACGATACCGCCTCCGACATAGCTGAGCTTAACCAGCGCCTCGACCGGATCGAACAAGCCCTTGATCGTATCGAGGAGCTCATAGACTTCGATGATGTCGAGTATGCTTGCCCTAAATGCGGTCAACCCTTACAGGACGAGAACTCTGTATGTCCCAATTGCAACGATCAGAGCTATTCCAGACCTACAGAGCAGTATTATGATGATGAGCCAGACGTCCGGCAGTTCATGGAACCCAAGTCGCAGCCTGGGTATGATCCCTCTCCAGCTGCGAACGGAGGATTCGCAGAATGCGCTCCGAACGGGTTCAATAAAAAGACCCACCTATGCCCACAGTGCTGTTCATCCACAGCCTACATCCCAGGCCGTAAAGCTTACTATTGTCCCAAGTGTCGTGGATATCTCAACGAGAAGACCGGTGAGATGTTCGATGAGAAGGGGAGACCTATGGAGGTCTCCCGACAGCAACCTGATGGGTGGAACGAAACTGTCAAGAAAGAGGAGGAACCCGTTGTCGTTGCCCGCACCCTCACAGAAGAGGAGGCAGCAGAGCTCCAGAGGGCCAAGGAGGAGGAGGAATGGGAGGACAACGACAATCCGCTTCAGGATTACAAGGCGTACCTGGAGTTCAAGGGTGGGGAGGACGACTGGGACGATGATGAAGATGAAGAAGAGGAGAAGCCCAAGAAGCGGAAGAAGTTGTTCGGCAATCTCCTCAGAAAGAAGAAGTAAGACCCGATATGGCTTACGCTTCTGCAGATTTTAAAGAAAATAAAACGAGTCTAAGAGTAACCACAAAATCACAAAAAAAGAAAGGTCGATTCACCCCACAGCTAATTGCTTACACCATAGGGTGAATCGATTTCTATTTGTCAATGTGCTTTTGTGTTTACTCTGGTGGTGGAGGATCGTCGTCGTCGATCTCGAACATCTCATCGTCTTCGTCCGCTTCCGCGTCGTCGTCCATTTCAAGAGCCTGTTCGTCCTCGTCGGCGTCGTCATCCATCTCGAGGGCTTCCTCGTCCTCAGAGTCTGGTGGTGGAAGTTCTCCAGCCTCCTCCTCATCTGGTGGAGGCAGTTCTCCTTCCTCACCCTCCGGTGGTGGGATCTCCTCGCCATCCTCATCAGGTGGTGGAAGCTCTCCCTCCTCCTCATCTGGAGGTGGAAGTTCTCCTTCCTCACCCTCTGGTGGTGGTGGTACTTCACCGTCTTCGTCCTCTGGTGGTGGTGGGGTCTCTCCATCCTCACCTTCGGCCTCGCCCTCGGCAGCTGCTGCGGCCTTCTTCTTCTTGCCCTTGCCAACCACTATGGCGATCACGATTATGATCAGCACAATGATGAGCACAATGCAGCACAGGCCACCACAGATACCATAGCCAAGGAATCCAAGATTGCCGATACCGCCGGAGCCGCCGCCTCCGCCACCGCCGCCACCGCCGCCACCACCGCCACCACCGCCGCCACCGCCGCCGGCTTCGTTGCTGAGCTCAGTGGTCTGGTAACCCCAGCCCTCTGGTGCCCATCCAACCGCAAGCATGTGGGTCGTGAAGGTGTCGGTCGTTCCGTCGGTACCGTCAGTTCCATCAGCTCCATCCACTGGATCTGGTGTTGGATAAGTGACCTCTGACTCGTCGGTCCACTCCCATTCGCCATCAGCAGCATCGATCTCGAGCTTCTCTATGGTTCCTGGCTTGTAGAACGGTGAGAACGAGAAGTCATCCTCGTTGGTCTGTGTTCCCCAGTAGATGTAGACAACAGTGACGTTATCAGAGCAGGTTCCCTTGATGGTCCAGGTTGTGGTGGTTGTTGAGGTGTCATCACCATTATCAACGGTCTTGATGACCTGTGAAGCTTCGGTGAAGGCAACATCCACAGCGCCAAGGAAGTGGTCCTGGTCCTCTATCTCCGTATCAGGGATACCAAGATCGACCCACTCTGGATCGACCTCTACAGGACCGCCGCCGCCGTCACCGCCACCGCCTGGCATGAACTCCTTCTCTGCGTAATCGAAACCACCGTCGGTCCAACCGACAGCCATATACCAGGAGTGATAGACATCCGTGGTACCATCGCCGCCGTCGCCGCCATCAGTTCCATCTACAGGTTCAGGGGTCTCGTAGACTATCCAGCTCTCATACTTGTACTCCCAATCTCCATCCTCTGGGATGATCTCGAGCTTGTCGAGGGTCTCCATGTCGTAGAACGGATAGTAGGTGAACGGATCATCGTTGAGCTGGGCACCGAAGTAGATGTAGACAACGTTCACATCGCTACTGCAGGTTCCGCTGAACTCGTATGTGGTCGTAGCGTTGGAGTGTGTAGAGTTCTCCTCTACTACGGATGAGCTGATTATCAACACATCGAAGGTTATATCGATGGTGTCGTTGAACCAGGTCTCGTTGACGATGTCTTCCCTGTTGGTTCCCATGATCCACCACTCTGGCTCTGCCGCAGGCACACCCATGGTGGTGAAACTGAACGCATACTCGGCGAAGATCATGGTGCCATCTGTTGCGTTGGCTGTGTCCATGACAGTGACGGTGTAGTCCGTGTTATACTCGAAGTCGTCGTCGTGTGTCATGGTCAGGATCTTACCATTGCTGCTCCAGTCGTATGTGAAGTTCATATCACCGGAGAAGTTGATGGCTGCCTCTGTAGCCTCCTGGTTCATCTCGTAGTCGAAGGCGATGATGACATCGGCACCGATGTCGACCATCTCAGCATCGTTCAATGGAGATGTCCAGGTAACGTTGACCATTCCACCTGGTGGAAGCTCCCAGTAATCGAGGGTGGCATCGAATGTGCCATTCCTGCCAAGCTGGAAGATCTCGGTCTCAAAGAAGAGGTAACCTGGGTCGGTTCCAACATCTGCCTCGAGGCCTGTAGGTGGAGTGAAGTTCAGGTAGTGGTCCTTAAGTGACTCAACATCTGAGATGTTGTAGAATCCCCATTCGTCGACCATGACAGTGGCGAGTTCTGCATCCATCTCGTCGTAGAGGGTCACATTGGCACCAGCCGCAGGCATTCCATCAAGAGGTCCGTCGAAGTACTCGACGTATCCTGTGATGTTGACGAACGGTGGTGGTGTCGGCTTGGCATCGAGCGTCATATTGTACTCAATGTCAGCGTCCCTTGCCAATACCTGCTCCTCTGAAAGATGCCAGACCCACAGTGGAGTCTCGTTGACGAAGATATAGTAATCTCCAACATCGAGGTCCATGAACTCGTAGTAACCAGACTCGTTGGTCATGGTGGAGTCAAAGGTCATGTTCATGTCATCGAGCAGGAACACCTCGAAGTCCGAAAGGACAGTGTAGTTCACACCATCAGAGCCGTTGAGGTAACCTGTGATGTTCGCTGAAGGGATCAGGGACAGGTTGATGACCAGTGTCTGCTCGCCGGATATGCTGAAGTGCTGCCAGGCTACCAGTCCACCGTTGCCCTCTGCTGTGATGTTGAAGTTACCATCGTAGCAGAGGAAGTCGTAGGTGCTTCCCTCTGTGGAGTTGGCAACGGTCATGCCGTTGTCGACGTCGTACAGAGTGATGGAAGCAGTGATCGGACTGTCGTTCTCATCGTAGATGGTTCCCTGAACGGTGTTGTTCTCGGTACCCATCCTGGACAGACCGATATGGTGCTCGGTATCTGCAGATATTGCATTGTCCTTGGACAGATATGGCTTGTAACCAGGGACCATGACATCGATGGTATAGGTACCATCTGTGCAGTAGGTCCTGTAGAAGCCCTTGTCATCTGTCAATGGGAAGTTCTTGTGAATCTTCTCATCTGGGTCCTCATTATCCACATCCACCTGCCAATCGATGATGTCGGAACTATCCTCTGCATCGTATACGAAGCCGAACAGCTCGTAGACCATGACAGGCCTTGCCCACATGTCGAAGTCAAGTGTCATGTCTGCAGTAAGGACGATGTCCTTCTTCTCTGGCTTGTAGACATTGTCATAGTTCGGATCATCAGCGGTCGCGGTGTAAGCACCACGAGGCAGATATGCATAATAGTCGCCATCCATGTTCACGTAGAACGTCTGCCAGATCTCCATGCCCATGCTTGTGGTTCCTGTGAAGGCCACGTGGGCTGGATAGACACCGATGGAGTTCTTCTGCACTGTTCCATTGACCCAGAAGTGATCAGGCCAGTATGGGTCAATGGCGAAGTTCACGGTTGCAGATGGCGCCCTTGTATGGGTTATGGTAACATCCTTGGAGTCAGTGCCCATGTAATGCTTCCTCATCACCATGATGCTATGTTCTCCAGCAGTGACGTTCATCGCGTAGTCACCGTTCATGTCCGTGATGGTGGTGTTATAGAAATCACCTATCGCGGTAACAGTGACACCAGGAAGTCCCAGACCAGTTGCGTTGTCTGTGACCTTACCACTGATCGGATGGTCTTCCTCCTCCTTGTCGAGGGTGAAGTCCTTAGTTCCACCAGTTCCGGGCACAGTGTATGCGAACTCAAGGCTGTGATAACCGGATGGTCCACCGATGTCGAAGTCGGCTGGGCCTGGCTGGAGCAAGATGCTGTAATCGCCGTTCATATCAGTTGTGGTGGTGTTGGTCCAATCTGCCTGCTGGACATAGATCGATGCATAAGCGATATCCGTGGATGAAGCACCTGTCTCTGTCACATGGCCAGTGACCTCTACGAGTGGGACCTCGTCAAGTGTGAAGTCTCTGTTGATGGTCGCTGTGGTATTGAAGTACAGACCAGTCTGGAAATCCAAGGTGGATGTCACATCTGGTATACCTCCATGGGTATAGACACTAACATCGTAGGACCCGGCTGGGAGGTTCATGTCATAAACACCTGCACCATCAGTGTATGTGCTGTTGACGAACCAGTCCTCTGGGTTTGCATATGTATATCCGGATACGGACACACTTGCATTCACGATAGGGGTCGTAGCCCTTGCACCATCCTCGGAGTAGACGGTTCCAGTGTAGGATGAGTCCTCATCAGGTAGTGCAGGATACTTCATCATGTCCACATCGACCGTGGTCGAATCTGGTACTGTCACACCGAAGTATGTGGTGTGGAACCCTGCAGAGGACAGCATTAGATTAGCTGTTCCATTAGGCAGGTTCAAGGTCGCAGTTCCACCAGAACCCACAGCAGAGTCCGTGTGGGAAAGGCCCCACGCATCCACAACGGTCGCGGTGACCGAGAATGGGTCCACTGCATTCGATGTTCCGAACTCGAAGGCGTTCACATCGAGCGAGTTCACCTTCGGGAAGTGAGGCTCGAACGAAGTGTTGTACCAGTAGTACATATCAGGCTCGAGCTTGAGCGTGACCTCCATCTTTCCACCGATCATCATGATATAATCGCCCTTGAGGTTCCCATCCAGGTTGAGAGTATAGAAACCATCGGCCATTGTCACTGTTGTGTTGGTCTCAGGACCTGTCAGCATCACAGTGTTATCTGCGATCGGCGTGTTCCCCGGTTTCAGCTTGATGTAACCTGAAAGATTAATGAAACCGGCCCTGGACTGTACATCACGGGTCTCTGGACCCTGTACAGCCTGTTCCGTCGCGGTGCTTATGAAAACGATCCCTGATGTGGCCAGTGCCACCAGCATGATCAAGCACACGAGGCGTTTTGCGTACATTCTATCACCATTTCTCCTAATATAATCTGTATAGAAGTTCGTATCTGAAGCCTAGCACCCTTCCATGTGATTTGGCTCGCATGGGCATCGCTGCCTCATGGATAATCTCGCTACTATGTAGTATTATATAAACTTTTACGCCGAAAGCGGGAACCTTCCACACGTGTTTTTAATGTACATTTTGTTATTCATATAGGGACCGAAACATTTTTCATATCTTTAGAAAGTTTTTTTACATGCTCGGAACATGGGCTTTTATGGCTAGAAGCGAGGGAGTTACTACGGTAGTGGTAGCTATCCTGTTGGTCTCGCTCTCTCTTATTCTGATAGCCTCATCTGGAACAGGCGAGCCTTCCACCCGGGTCTCCAAGCCTACAGGATGGGGGCTATACCCACGAGCTTATGAGGAGTATCTTGTGGCCATCCCATCCCGGGTCTCTGAAGGTCTGGATGAGAACGTGACGGCCCGTGTTTACTATCCAGGGGAATCGAGCACCCAGGGTGCTGCGATCAATGACTCGCTGGCCCCATATCCAACTATAGTGTACCTACCTGGAGGTTCATCGACCCATTCCTATGTCGATGGAAATGCGGCGATGATCGCATCGTATGGCTTTGTTGTTGTCAACATCGGCATCGGTTATATGCCCGGTTCTAGCCTTCGCCATCCACACATCCTTGCACAGGATGTGTCGGTGGTCATCGACTGGATAAACGCTACGAACTCTACAGGCGCACACCTGCTTGAGGGCATGATGGACATGGAAAGGCTCGGCATCTCTGGCCATTCTTGGGGTGGGGTCACAGCAGCATATGCGGTCACAGACCAGTACGGCGACGATCGACTGAAAGCATCACACCCGGTCTCCCCCACAGCATACGGAGACCTTGATTCATGCAAGACCATCGATGTTCCGTTCCAGGTCATGTGTGGGTCCTCGGACAATTCGCCCTATCCGTTCTACAACAGAGCGACCCAACCGAAGACAGCCATGATCATCGCGGGCGCAGACCATCAGAGCGTGCGGTCCTACGAGGAGTATCAGGTCTCGTTCTTCAGATACTGGTTCTACAAGGACAAGGATTATGAGACCTTCATTTACACAGACCAGGTCCGGGCGGATTGGAGTGGAAGTACAATCAGCGGCTATGCTTGGGACCTGTCCACATGTGAGGTCGAGGCCTCCCACTCTAGCATCAATGAGGACGACAGTGTAACCTTCTGGGGAAACATCACCGGACTGCTACTGAATGATACAGTATCCTTTGAATGGGACCTTGATGGTGATGGTACGTTCGAGATAAATTCCACATCCAACCAACCTATAGTACACATCTACAACGCGTCCGGTTCCTACACTCCCACGTTCAGGTACACGGACACCTACGAGTCCGAGACCGTGGACATCACACTTAGTGTCATCAACGTCTATCCAGATGCCTATGTCGGACCGAACCAGACCGCGGTGGAGGACGAGGTTGTAGCCTTGGAAGGTTGGGGCTCGGACACACCTACCGACGAGCCTTCATTGATGTACAAATGGGACTTCGGAGATGGTCAGAACACTAATTGGTTGTTCGAACCGAACACCACCCACACCTACATCGCCCAAGGCAATTACACTGCCACTTTCACGGTACGGGATGACAACCTCTTCGAGACCTCTGCCCAAATGAACGTGAACGTATCGAACGTTGCTCCCACCGCGATCATCAATGCCAACAAGCTATCTGTCATGGAAGAGGAGAAGGTGACCTTCGACGCTTACTCGAGCTTCGACACTTTCACGGACAACTCGACCCTATCCTTCCTCTGGGATTTCGGCGATAGTAAAATGGACACCGGCCAGCTTGTATACCATACCTATTCCAAGGCAGGCCAGTACACGGTCATCCTGACAGCCACTGATGATAACGGTGCAAAGGACCAGACCAACATATCCATCACGGTCTCGAACCTCCCTCCGACCGTTGTCTATGCAGGAGAACCGATAACTGTTGTCGAGGACCAAGAGGTCTCTTTCACAGGGTCGGCCATTGACGACAGCTCGGACGAGAGATATCTCGAGTTCAAGTGGGATTTCGGTGACGGTAATTCGAGCGTCTGGTCATCCATTGCAGATGCGACCCACACCTACACCGATGCTGGGGCCTACGAGGCCATCCTTTGGGTGCGAGACGATGACGAGGACACCCATTCCATGACCAGGAACGTCACGATCAACAATGTCGCTCCATCGGGTTCTACTTCTGTCGATAGCACAACAGTCAATGAGTACGATGAGGTCTCGTTCAGCTGCACATACACAGATACTGCCTCTGACCATGACACCCTCTCCATCCTTTGGGAAATGGAGGGCACGACCTACAAAGAGGACGAGCCCTCCCACAGGTTCACTACCCCGGGCAAGCATATCATCATCTTCACGGTCACAGATGATGATGGTGAGGAGTACTCGGAGACACTTGATGTCACGGTCATCAACGTTGCCCCAACAGCGAAGTTCGGAGCATCGAAGACGACGGTGCAGGTCGGTGAACTGATCATTTTCAACGCAACCCAAGGCCTGGACACTCCAAACGACCGTAGTTCGCTCGTCTATACCTGGGACTTCGACGAGGGTTGGCCTGACCAAGGACCAGAGGTGATGTGGGCTTATTCCACGCCCGGGGTCAAGACAGTCACCCTGACGGTCGAGGACAACGACAATGCCACGTCCCAGTTCTCCATCCAAATAACGGTCCTCGATCATGTGGATCCTGGGAACAACCAGACCAATGGAACCGATGGTAATACGACTACCACTGGTTCCGAAGACCTATCAGGTCTGCAGACCGCCTTGATCATCGTGCTAGTGATCATAGGGGTTCTTGTTCTACTCATCATCAGCGCAGCGATCGTCATCTTCATTCGTAGGAACACTTGGCCATATCGTGAAGGTGATCCTCCGATCGATGAACCTAAGGGGCCGTTCCCTCCGGATGAAGAATGGCTTCCCGAAACCACTGATGAAGATACGTCACCGGAGACCGAGGAAGCCCCTGACGAGGAACCATCCGAGGACATCCCGGTTGGACCTGAGGAAGAAGCTCCCGAGGATACAACCCCAGACGAAGAGGTCCCCGAGGACCCAATTTCCGAAGAGAGCGACGTTCCAGACGACCAGGACCTCCCAAAGGAAGATGAAGGCCTGGACCAGGACTGAACCGCTTCCAATAACATGTTGGATAGTGAAAGCCTTAAATACCAATACATAATTCTATGTACATACATAATCCTATGTGGGCTTACCATGGAGAACAGGACCACCATCCAGGTTTCCGAGGACCTTCGGAAGCAGCTTCGCGTGCTCGCCTCTGAGCGGGACATGTCATATCAGGAGCTTTTGGAGGATATGGTCTCTGTCTTCAAGGAGATGGACAACGACATGACGGTGATCTCGATACCGAAGAAGCTTGCTGACAGATTGGAGGAGAAGATCGAAAGGACCGACTTCAAGAACGTCAGTGAGTATGTCGCGTTCATCCTCCGATTGATGCTCTATGAAGAGGCCCTCAAAACGGATGTGGACGAACAAAGGATAAAACAGAGGCTCAAAGAGCTGGGTTATATCTAGGAGTGATTCGAATGGACTATTTAGATGAACTGGAGAACAGATCGATCTACATCATGCGTGAAGCATACAAGCAGTTCAAGAAGGTGGTACTGCTCTGGAGCATTGGAAAGGATTCCACCACCCTTCTTTGGCTTGCTCGTAAGGCATTCTACGACAACATCCCGTTCCCTGTGATGCACATCGATACGACCTACAAGTTCCCTGAGATGTATGCGTTCAGGGAGAAGTATGCAGAGGAATACGGGCTCAATCTCATCGTTTACAAGAACCTTGAGGCCATCGAGCAGGGTGTGGGCTACGAGACCCACGATTCCCTGACCGTATGCACAGAGCTCAAGACGAACGCCCTGAAGAAGGCCATCGCTGAACACAAGTTCCGCGGTCTCTACGTTGGCATCAGAAGGGACGAGCATGGGATCCGGGCCAAGGAGAGGTACTTCTCTCCAAGGAACGAGGACTTCATGTGGGACTACAAGAACCAGCCACCAGAGCTTTGGGACCAGTTCAAGGCCGAGGCCGAGGAGAAGGAGCACATCCGTGTACATCCGCTCCTTCACTGGACCGAGCTTGACATCTGGGCATACATACAGAGAGAGGGCATCCCTATCAACGAGCTCTACTTCTCAAAGAACGGCAAGAGGTACAGGTCGCTCGGTTGCATGCCGATCACCAACCCCATAGAGTCCGATGCGGACACTGTCGACAAGATCGTCGAGGAGATAAGGAACTCGAACACGTCCGAGAGGTCCGGAAGGGCTCAGGACAAGGAAGAGGCAAACGCAATGCAGAAGCTTCGAGCCCTGGGGTACATGTGAGGTGATATCATGGATGCAACAGATAATCTCAAGTTCGTTATCGTTGGACACGTCGACCATGGCAAGTCCACGCTCATCGGCAGGCTCCTCTACGACACAGACTCCCTCCAGGAGGGAAAGCTCGAGGAGATACAGGCCATCTGCGACGCTCTTGGAAAGGAGCTCGAGTTCGGCTACATCACCGACAACCTCGAGGAGGAGAGGGACCAGAACGTTACCATCGACACTACCCAGATCTTCTTCAACACCGACAAGAGGCAGTACACCATCATCGATGCTCCCGGTCACGTCGAGTTCGTCAAGAACATGATCACCGGAGCTTCCCTTGCAGAGGCTGCTATCCTTATAGTCGACGCGGACGAGGGTGTTCAGGAGCAGACCAGGAGGCACTCCTACATTCTGTCCATGCTTGGCCTGAAGCAGGTCATTGTCGTAATGAACAAGATGGACCTTGTGGGGTATTCCCAGGAGAGGTTCGATGAGGTCAATGTCGAGCTCGTCAAATTCCTTGACAGCATCAACATCACCCCGACCTACACTATCCCGATCTCTGCAAAGACCGGCGACAATGTCGCTTCGAAGTCTGACGAGATGCCTTGGTATGACGGCATGTCCGTCCTCGAGGCTCTCGATACCTTCAAGCCACACGGTTCCAACGACGACCTACCACTCCGCTTCCCTGTTCAGGACATCTACATGTGGGGAAAGAGGATCATCGTCGGCAGGGTCGAGTCCGGTGTTCTCAAGGACGGTCAGGAGATAATGGTCCTTCCATCCAAGGAGACAACAACGGTCACGAGCCTCGAGGAGCACTTCAAGGAGGATGTTAAGGAGGCACGCTCCGGTAAGGCCATAGGCCTTACGACAAAGGACAAGGTGTTCCTCGACAGGGGAGACATCCTTGTCGACCCGAACAACCAGCCCAGGATCCAGGACACGTTCAACGCTCACATCTTCTGGATGTCCAAGGACCCACTGGAGAAGGGCGAGCGCATCATGATGAAGTGCACGACACAGAAGGTGGTCTGCGAGGTTGCAGAGTTCAAAAGGATCCTCAATTCCTCCACTCTCGAAGAGAAAGAGGACAAGACCATGATCGAGAACCGCGAGGTCGCAGACGTGGTCATCAAGACCAACAAGCCGATAATCATCGAGAACTTCAACGAGGTCGAGGAGCTCGGTCGGTTCGTCCTCGAAAGGCTCAACACCTGCGCAGGCGGCATCATTACCGAGTGAGGTGGTCGTGTGATCGTCATCTTCGCAATCGATGCCCTCGAGTTCACCAAGGTCGAGGAGTTCAACTGCACAGCACTGATGCAGGATCATTACGGTAAGACCGATATCACTGAGTTCTCCCAACCAAGGACGATGGTCCTTTGGTCATCCTTTATGACAGGGATGAACAAAGAGTCGGAGGTATTAGTAGACGGAAACACAGAGATGTGGAACAAGAGGTGGGCCACTGAGGAGACCTTCTTTTCAGAGTTTGCAAACCCGCTTGTCCTTGATCTTCCGGGATACTCCTATGACCTCGATGCTCATGAGAGGTCAAGAAAACTTCTGCGGGAGTTCTTCGAGACCGAGAACGACGAGAAGAAGAAGGAGATCAGGAAGGCATACAACGATGACGCGTTCGCACACCACAGGAAAGTCAAGGACGAGTTCCTCGCGGCCCTCAAAGAGGACCACGACCTCGTCCTTGGATATTTTTCAGTGGTGGACGTCATCGGTCACCTGAACTTCGGCAACAAGGTCCTGATGAAGATGCTCTACAGCGAGATGGAGGACATCTACTCACAGATCATGAAGATTCCCGATGTGAAGGTCCTTGTCATCTCCGACCACGGCATGCAGACCATCGGAATGTTCGGCGACCACTCTGAGTACGGGTTTTGGTCGACAAACTTCGAATACCTTGATAATCCGAAGATCACGGATGTCAAGGATGTAATACTCAAGCACAAGGACTAACCTCTTTGAGCTTCTCAGTATGAGGGCCGGAAGCACGGCCCTCATACATGTTTAGCCATCCAACATGTTAACAATCATTAGACTCGTGGTCCATACATCGGTACGGCCGACCACTGGTCCTTTATTATGATTATATATATACTAGCCTAAAGTACCTAGATAACAGCAGCAAATCTTATATAGCATAATATTATGGCTTATCTCAAGGTTACTATATAGCGGTAGCCTGACATGGTAATTCCGAATGAGGTGAACCACATGGAAGGGAACCTGCACAGGAGATTGGCCACGCTATTCTTTGTCTTTTGTCTTGTTTTCGGCGCCGTTGCTCTGCTTATACCAGCAGCAACAGCTGTCGTCAATGAGGGAAATCCAAATGATACGATGGCCGAAGCAGATACAAACAACGTGTATAACTTTGTAGACGATTACTCAAATGGGAGCGTTCAGGCGCCCGGAAGTGGGGATATGTTGGATATCCTCAAGTTCCCGCTCGCGGCGAACCAGAACGTCACGTTCAACTGGACAATAACCACAATGGGACCAGGTCATTTTGAGGTACTTACCTCCGATGGTATCCTGATGTGGGGATATGGCTTCAGCGCCGACGATGCCGGCATGGCGAGCTTCTACACACCAGACAATGGAGATTTCTATCTTGTCATCTCTGGTGATGCAGTCGATCTCGAGGTCGGTTACAACGTGAGCGCAGTGCCATTCTACGAGGAGAAGCCAGAGGTTGATGGAACAGAGACCTTCGCCTCCGCCAAGTGGGCAGAGGACATGGACTCTAACACAGACTTCATCGATCCTTGGCTGGACACCCTTGACTTTTGGAAGTTCAACGTCACTGCTGGTCAGCTCATCGACATCGATGTTGCCTACACCACGGCTGGCACTGACTTCGTCGGAGCATACCTCTACAGTGCTGCTGACAACACCAGCATGATAGAAGATGCAATGTGGGTCAATGGTTCCACCGGATCCTCGATCAGCTACACAGCAGCCACCACTGGTGTCTACTACCTTCTGATTACTGGAAGGAACGTCACCGCTGGTGTCCCTGGCTACGATGAGCAGGCCACCGCTGGTGGCAACTACACCGTTGACTTCAGCATCATGGACCCGAACGCGGCCCCAGTGCTTGGAACCAACAATCCAGTTGCCATCGACGAGGAGGCAATGACCGCAGTGGACCTCAACGCTCTGGTCACAGACCCGAACATGGACGATCTTACGTTCACCATCATCGGGACACCTACGCTCTTCGATGCTTCGATCAACGCCACCGAGTGGCTCGAGATCACTGGTAAGGCCGACATGTCCGGCGACGAGGATGTTACCATCAACGCCACCGACGGAAGCCTCTCCATTGAGTTCAACATCACCGTTCAGATAGCAGCTGTTGACGACAAGCCAATGTTCGTCAAGCTCATCGTCGATGACACCGACAAGATGCCAGAGATGATGAACGAGACCTGGTATGGCGGCGCAGCAGCCATTGAGCCTATCGTCAACCTGACCACCGATGAGGACATGGGCTTCATGTTCGAGATCAACGCAACAGATGTTGATACAGACCTTGAGAACCTGACCTTCACCGTCAGCAAGGACGACAGCATGGCTCCGTTCACCGTCGAGGCGAACGCAACGATGCCATGGTGGTACACCTTCACACCTGACGCAGACGCCAATGGTGTCATGAACTTCACCGTCGAGGTGAAGGACGCATCCTCCACCAACGGCGATGAGGGCACCTTCACCCACGTGATGGTCGATGTTGGCCCAGTCAACGACGGACCTGTGTTCTCGTTCTCCGCTGGCTTCATGACCCTCGCAGACTTCTTCGACCCTAACCACATCACCTTCACCCCTAACGGTGCAGAGGACCCAGAGGGCGATGAGGTCACATACATGTGGGATTGGGGCGATGGCTCTGCGGTCTTCGAGACCAATATGACCACCGGTGCAAACCACACCTATGATCTGATAAAGGATGACATGAACTATACCGTGAACCTGTCCCTCAAGGACTCCAACGGAGCCATGGGCGAGTGGGTCACCATGAACGTCTCTATCGATGGCGTTCCTGGTGGACCAAGGACCTGGGACCTCGGTGCAATGCCTGCAGACTTCGACGATGATCTCTGGATCGACACCCTTATCGATGTCACCATCGATGAGGCCAAGTCCGCAACCACCATCGAGGGAACCTCCGGTTCCACAGTCTACAACTTCGCTGGAACCTGCTCTGACACTGTTACAGAGGTCCACCTGTATGTAGCCACCCAGATCAACGACACCGACTATACCTACTACAAGGCATACGACATGAGCCTGACCCCGATGGAGCACATCGTGATCGAGCTCGATGGTGTCACCGCCTGGAACTACACCTACACCTACACCTTCGACTACACCCCACCAACCGATGGTGGCGATGGAGGCGACGGTGGCGACGGTACCACGTATACCACTTGGTATGCAGCTGTCGCTTGGGACGATACCGGTGCATTCAACTACGACGAGCTCGAGGCCACCATCGAGACTGGCCCATCTACCCCAGAGCCAACATGGTGGGCACTTGGCGTCGGCGATGCCGACATCGAGACCCAGGATGACTATGCATCCACCGTTGCAGTCACCTTCGACAAGTGTGATATCATCACTACTGCAGTTGACAACGGCGATGGAACATCCACCGCAACCACGGTCTACACCTTCGAGGGAACCTGTGGCAGCGATGTGACCGTCATCTACATCTACTTCGGCTCCCAGACCAACGATGATGCATACACATACTACGCCTTCACAGACTTGGACACCATGTCCAAGCTCGAGATCACACCATCCGGCGGTGCTTGGTCCTATACCTACACCACCGATCCTGTGACCTACGACAACCCGACGACCACCGATGGTGGCGACGGCGGTGACGGTGGAACACCTGATGTGTATCACCAGTGGTACATGGCAGTCGCCTGGTCCGAGGAAGGCTACGGTGTCGACGAGCTCGAGGCCAACCTTGGCGGCGGCACAGACGGTGGCGACGGTGGCGACGGCGGCGACGGCGATGACAACACAATGATGCTCGCCGGTATCGGCGGCGGCGTTGTCTGTCTCGTGCTCCTGATCATCATCATCATCATCATAGTCGTAGTCGTCATGATGATGAAGAAGAAGAAGGGCGCAGCAGCCGCAGAGGAGCCACCAGCAGAGGGCGCACCACCAGTCGAGGGTGAGGTCGCAGCTGGTCCAGCCGGACCAGAGGGCGAAGTTCAGCCTGGCATGGAAGGCCAGCCTCCAGCAGAGGGCGAAGCTTACCCACCTGTCGAGGGTGGCGAGGCCTACCCACCTGCAGAGGGCCAGGTCGAGGGTTCACCAATGGGCGAGCAGCCTCAGGTCCCTGAGGGTGAGCAGCCTGGCGAACTCCCACCAGCCGAGGGCGAGGCTCCTGTCGATGCAGCAGCACCTGACATGGCAGCTCAGCCAGAGGCCGCAGCCGCTGATCCTGCAGCCGCAGACCCAGCAGCCGCAGCCGCTCCTGCAGCTGGAGCCCCGATCTGTCCTGATTGCGGACAGCCCGGTAGGTTCATCGAGGAGTACAACGCCAACTGGTGTGACGCCTGCCAGAAATATATCCAGTAAGTTAACTGGAACAAAACCAAGGGCGGTCTTCACCGGCCGCCCTGAACCTTTTTTTCTTGTAGATAGGAACTTAGCGAGAGCGTGTGCTTTCTACAAGGCCCAAGCACCCATTCAGTTAGAGACGATAGGGTGCGGTAGGGCTTGGATGTTTAGGTCGGTAAAAAAGGTCCAATCTAACATCCAAGCGCGCAGAAGGTTGCAACGAAACCTTATGCAGCGTCCAGAGTTTTTCGATGCTTGGAATGAGACGGAGAAAAATTCTGGTTTTGTTCAAACTTCGAAAGTAAATGCTGTACCTGATGCTCTAACTTCTTTGGATATCCTCGTTGAGAATAGCAGTAGAGACATCCTTTTCCCCCAGTGAAGCACTGCTGTAATCCTTTGGAGTAACCGATGTCCACAGAGCGTGTGCACTTGCATCCATGCCTTTGGGCACTGTGGGTCGACGTATCGCAAAGGTCCTCACCGATCAGTTCATTGAACAGTTCTCCATCGATGCACCCGAACCTATCGGTGATCCCATCGATGACCGGGTCCACACAGCAGGAGAGCTCGATGCCCTGATGGGATGCGACTGAATCCATTTCCGTGATGAGATCCTCGAGCTCCACTTCCTTTGGCTCAATGCCGAACCGCCGGAGTCGCTCAGCCACCTGCGGGTATCGCTGGAAGTCCATGCGAGAGGTGGCACACCGGGTGATCCCGATGGATGCAGCTTCCTTGATGATGGACCCGAACAGCTCACGGTCAGTGTTTGTGAGGACCTTTCCTCCTGGCGTACGAACTTCGAGCAAGGGATCATATCGAAGTAGCACCCACTCGGGGGAAAGGATACCTGCATCGATGATGTCACGTAGGACATCAAAGACCTGCTCCGGTTTCGGGATGCCAGGCTCCATGAACGTTCCCCCCAGACCTGTGACCGTGAGGTTCAGATAGCTGTGACCTGAAAAGTCCGAGACCACCCGGTTAAGTTCCGGATGCTTCAGGAGGTTTGTTGGATCTTTGGTCCACAGTACAAGGACAGCGAAGTCCTCAAGGTGGACCGTTCGAGACTTGGAGCTAGGGCCAAAAGCTGCAGGTGATTCGCCACATAGGATGGACGCGAGGACATCAGGGTTGCGGGCGATAGGGTCCTTGGTGCGGGATGCAGAGAGGACATTCGGAAGATTCCCCACCGGCCCACCTTCCGCCCCCCTGCGCCCTCCGCTGGCCTCGGCCCCTCCCCCCTCGGCCTGCTCGGGCGCTTTGTTCATGCTGATTCTTCCTTTTTAAGAAATATTTGAGTAAGGTACCAATGCCCATCCTCGCTCTGCGCCACACCCACACCAGTATGGGTAAAATCCCCCTCCAGGTTCGCCTTGTGCCCTGGACTTCCTATCCACCCCGTCACAGCAACCTGCGCAGGATCATCATACCCCCAGTTCATGGCAACGTTCTCCCCTACCACGGTCCCGCCCATCTCGTCCTCGATGTTCGCAGCCCTGTCGCTGAACCCATCGTGTGAGAACTCGACGCTACCATCGGCCATGTTCTCACTATGACCACGGGACTCCTTCGCGATGGTTTTGGACCACTTCAGTGGCTCCAAGCCCTGGTCCTTTCGATGCTGGTTGATAAGGTCGTGCACTTGGTTCTCGATTTCAGCGTGGGGCGCTCCAGAGCCTCCATCAGAGATGAGTGGAAGTGAAGTACATCCGGACGAAGCCACAGCTGCAACAGCGATCGTGAGAAGAAGAATGACCGCAAGGAACCTTCGATGCATCATAGCGATATCGCGTTCCTTCGCTTTGAAACTAACCACGTATCCAGCTTATCGCGAGGAAGATCAGCCCGAACACCAACGCCACCGCAGCCCCCAGGATCGCAAGCGGATACACTGTGGCGACCTCCAGGCTTTCCGGTATCGGTGTTGGAAGCACGAGCATCAAACCGAGCTCGCCGATCCAGAACGCGCACATCACGATGAAGACGATGAAGATGAACAGAGGCATGAAGATGAGGAAGAAGATCAACGATTTCGGAGCGAGCGCACCGACCTTTCCTCCTCCAGGTCCATCATCCTGGACCTTGTTGTGAGCGATGTTGACCGACAACGCAGCAAGCTCTAAAAGGATAGCACAATCTGCGATGTAACCAATGACCAGCAACCCTCGTACCAGGACCCAAATGAAGCTTCCAGTGAAGAACCCAGAACCAGCGGTCTCCACAAAGAACAATGGTGCTACAATCACAGCAAGAGCGAACAGATGCAGCGGTTCTTTGTAGCTGTAAGTATCGTCACCGACCTTCACACCCCTCTTGATGTGAGGGATGAACGCAACTATCCCCCAGATAACCGGTCCCGCTCCAACAAGAATGTAGGTCCAGGGCGCGAACCGTAACGCGAACCATCCGGTCAGATGCGTCAAGGCCATGAAGCCTCCTGCAAGTCCGAGCGAGAAGACCAGACCGATGATGCCAAGGACCACGTCTGTGATCAGACCGTCCATCTGGCCTTTTTTCTTCTCATCGGCCACCTGGACCACCTCCTACCATGACCTCTGCTAGAGGCACCCTGATGTCCCAGTCCACGACCTTGGCACCAAGCGAGGTCGCCTGTGCCATGGCCACGTCACGCTCCTGCTGGATGACCTGCAGCTTCTGGAGGTCAGCCTCGGAACGAGCTCCTTTGTCCAACTCGGTTGGTATCGCTGTAGGTGAGATAACCGTAACATCGCATCGCAGCGCTCGAAGCTTTTTGATGCCCTGAAGCACCGTGGGGTCCTGCTCGAGGCTCGAGATGATGATGACCGGTGTGCCCTTGCGGATCGTGTGCATCAGTGTGTTGACAACGGAGCCAAGACCGAGGTCTCCTTTAACCGAGAGTCCGGATACTGTATCCCTGATCTTGCGCTGATGTTTCATCCCGCCCTCGCAGCCAAGCTGGTGGATGGAGTCGTTGTATACCACGATGCCGACCCTGTCCCTACGCTTGAGGAAAGCGTCAGCTATCGAGGTAGCAGCTCTTGCAGAGACAACGTCCACAGCGTTCATCACAGGACCAATGCTCGAAACGGCCCTGTAGTCCAGGAACATCGTGACCTCAACCACCGCTTCCATGGTGTGCTCGTTGACCATTAATCTCTTGGTCTTTGCAAAAGCGGTCCAGTTGATGTCCTTGTAGTTATCCCCGACGACGTATTCTCTCAAGCTGTAGAACTCGGTCCCCTGCCCCTTCCTGTTGATTATCGTAGAGCCAGAGTAAAGCTTTGGAACCTTGCTCTTTACACTTACACCCTTGGTCGGAACTGGTCCCGGATGCACCATCAGCGAGGAGTTCTCGTCCACGGTCAGCTCATCGAAGAAGATGTCTGCGATGTCCGAGGTCCGGATGGTTATAGGTCCAAGGTCATGCACTCCCTTCACAGGTGCCCATACCTTGTACTTCAGCTCGACAGTTCCCTTGGGAGGAAGGACGACGGCCTTGTGATTGCGACCGGAGGTCACACGGAGCCTGTCCGCGACCCCGTCCTTGACCTGCAGTCTCTTGACCAAAGCTGTGGTGTTGGTGACCTTCAACGTTACCTCAGCCTCATCTCCCTCCACGACACTGGCATGTGAGAGCTCACGTTCGAACTTCAGGCCCAACTTTGCAGCCTTCTTCCTTGCAGAGAGCTTTTTCGAGGTCCGCTCGATGTCACGCTTTAAACGGACCAACGCTGCAAGGAGTACGGCTGTGAGCGGGAAGAACCCAGCAAATAGTACGAACGGTGCGTTCAGAACAACACCTGCAAGTACGAGTGCGGCGCCTCCCGCTACAAAGAGCTGGCCCTTTCTAGTCCACATACTTCTCTACCATGTCCAGTGGTGTTGATTCTAATATGTCGTTGATGACCTCTTCATTGGTCAGTCCCTTTATCTGGTATTCAGGTTTCAGGATGAGCCTGTGTGAAAGACAGCCCATTGCAGAGACCTTGATATCGTCAGGTATGATGTAGGCCCTGTTGTTGAGGACCGCTGCAGCTCGTGCGAGTTTGAGTAGCGACAAAGAACCCCTTGGTGAGGAGCCCACAAGGACCCTATTGTCGGACCTGGTCTTCTGGACCAAAGCCACAATGTATCGTCTCAAGCTATCCTCGACGAACACGTTCTCCACTATCCTCTGCATCCTGATGATGGATGCTGGGGACATGACACGCTTGATGTCCACGTCGTCCTTCTGCCTCTCTATCCTGCGCTTGAGGATCTCGTCCTCGTGGTCCAGGGACGGATATCCGATGGACTGCTTGACCCTGAACCTGTCCAGCTGCGCTTCAGGCAGTGGATAGGTCCCCTCGTACTCGATGGGGTTCTGGGTAGCAAGCACCACGAATGGCCTTGGCAGTTTGTATGTGACACCAGCCACAGTTACCTGCCTCTCCTGCATCGCCTCGAGAAGGGCGGCCTGCGTCTTCGGAGGAGCCCTGTTTATCTCGTCTGCCAGGAGGATGTTGGTAAAGATCGGGCCGCGCTCGAAGTAGAACTCTCCGCGCCGCTCATCATACACCTTGGTCCCTGTGATATCTGAAGGAAGAAGGTCCGGGGTGAACTGCACCCTCTTGAACCTACATCCCAGGGCGTCTGCGAAGGAGTTCGCCATCAGCGTCTTCGCAAGACCCGGGAAGTCCTCGAACAAGATGTGTCCGTCCGAGAGGATGGATGTGAAGACCTTCAGGAGAACGTCCTCCTTTCCGATGATGGCCTTGCCTACTTCCTCCAGCAGAAGTCCGCTGTCCCTTGCAAGGTTCAGGACCACACCTTCCATGTTGTGCGGGTCCACCTGCATGTTCATGGCTTCCCTGATATCGTCTGTCAAATAGTCGTCCACGGCACCGTCTGTGAACGGAGTGCCAGCTCCAACAGGATCACCGCCGCCGCCATCGTCCCATTCCAGGTCGTCCTGCTCACCTTGCATCGGTGGAGGCCTTGGGGGCGGTGCTTCCTGGGCGGCCTGCGGCGGTAGAGCCTTCTGGGACTTCCTTGCCCCTCGGCGTCTCACCGGTTGGACCACCTGTTCGTTCGTACTGTTCGATTCCATCGAGCACACCTCTTATTTCTTTGTGACATCTAGTTCAAGTATCTTGTTTGCGAGCTTGTCGGAGTCCTTGCTTGTGAAGGAGTCCGGCTGTTTGATGAGCGTGACAAGGTCGGTGTCGCCGACCATTCTCTCGAGCTTTTCAGACTCGAGGCTTGGTAGCTGTTCCACAAGGTCCTCGTAAATGAGGGATGACATCTTCTTGGGAAGCTTCGGGGACTCCCCGAGCTTTCCGATGAGCAATGATCGCAATCGGTTCACTGAGTCCTCTTCCTCTTCGTCTGCGTCTATCTCGGTCCGTTCTATGAAGTCATCCAGACGGTCCTTGGCAGTAAAGGATTGGGGTCTTTTCGTGGTGACCCACCAGAGGATAGTAAGGCCGATAAGGTTCAGGGCCAGTATCCCCCATGCCTGGGGGAGATTGCCGAGGTAGACAGCGACCGTGAGGAGGTTGGACAGGAGGGTCTGCGGGCCGGTCTTGACGACCCTGGACGAGTCGAACATGATGGTGATCGCTGGGTCCTTCCTTTCCCAGGATGCTTCGACATCGTCAAGGTCGTAGGACCCATTGAATCGCAATGGAAGCATGAGGTTCTGGATGAGCTTGATGGTGGCGTTACCGTTCTCGGTGGCCTGGCACATCTGGTTCGTAGCTGCGCCCACGTCAGCGATGAAGATGATCCTACCGCTTTTGGCGACACGGTCCATGTCCTCGTCCTTGAGGTCCCTATGGGAGGTTATTCGTTCGGGGAAGTCTCTCCAGGACGGATCGTAAACTGCGGCAACCGTCAGTGGACCCACCTTGTCACCGATGCTTCGGAGGCCGTTCTCGTCCAGGTCCAGGGAGGAGTTCTCGCTGGACAGAGCTATGGGGGTAACGTCGTCTGTGTTCGTCTCTATCTCCAGGGCTGTGGGTTGGTTCAGCCGCATGGGGTGAAGTCCAGCTGCAGTTCGGAATCCCACATCGAAGACCGATGCGTTCGACGGTCCCGCCTGTGTGAAGTTATCGTCAAGCAAGGTGTGGCCGTAGAAACGGATGCCGTACTTCTCTGAGATGACATTGAGGCTCGAGCCCTCACTGAAGACGATAGCCTTGCCGCCACTGTCGATGAAGGCATGGAAAGCATCGACCTCTGTGGAGCTTGGGACGCTGCCTCCTCCGACCAGGATGAGGATCGTTTCCTTCGGGTTGTCCAGATCGTTGAGTGCTATAAGGTCCGTGACGATCGTTGAGGAGTCGAAGTCATCGTCGAGCCGTTCGCGTAAAATGGAACATCCCTCGGCCTGATCGTCGTATGGGTCGTGCCCAAGCTCGTTCGGTACGACGTAGGCAGGGAGGATCACTGTAAGGACTGCAGCGATGGTGAGGAGGATGACCACTGTGGCCATGATGACGCGCTTCACTTAAGCGTCACCTCCTTTCTTTTTGGACTTGCCTTTCTTGCCTTTGCCCTTGCTTTTCTTTGTCTTGTCGTCCTTGAAAGGATTCTCTGCTTTTGCAGGCTTGCTGTCTGAAGAGTCCCCGTCCGGCCCACCAGCCTCCCCCCTATCGCTCGCTGCGCCGGCCTCCGCCGCTCCCCCTCCGGCCTGCTCGCTCGCTTGAAACTCTTTGACCTTTCGCTTGATCGCGTCGAGCCTTGACTCGGTCTCCTCCACCTCCGTGTCCCCCAGGTCCGACTTGCTGTACCTGGCCTTCTCGAAGGTCCGCAGGAACGTGTCCACATCAGGCTCCGAACCCTTGGCGGTCTTCTTCACGTTCGGCTCGTACTCCCTGACAGACTCCGGTGGTCGCCTGGAGATGCCCGCCGATGCGAGGTCGCCCTCGAGCTCCTCATACATCTTCAGGACCTTGCGGACGTTAGCGGATCGGAACTTGTACCTGATACCATCGTCCAGGTCCTCGACCTCCGCCTCCTCTCCCTCGTCCTTCTTCCTGCGGGAGCGACCCACGAAGAAGATGAACAGACCGATACCAATGAGAAGCAGGATGACCAGGATGCTCAATCCCCAGAACAGGAACGGCGTGGTCTGCTCCTCCGGGTCAGGCTCCCAGTCAACGGTCTCCTCGCTCTCGGACGGTAGATAGATGAGAGTGCCAAGGAACTCGACCTTAACGGTCATGTTCGCACTACGGCCTCCCACAGACTCCGCGTCCAAAGTGAAGTTGCCTATGTTGTCGCATGTGATGTTGTAGGTGATAGTGCCTTCACCAGTGAGTGTGATCATGATAGGTGCATACGGAACTCCGGCACCATTGTCCATGACGACCTTGCCTGTGACCTGGAAGACGTCTCCCTTCTTGAGCTCCAAGGGTAGAGGACCCATGAGGACCTCTGTTGTGGAACGGACGATGATGTAGCCTGCCGTGTCTGTGCCTGTGATGTATGGCTCACCAGCATACCTGGCCTCCATCTCCGTGATACCCAGAGGTGTGGAGTTCGTGGTATTGATGATGGACTGGAACCGGCCTTCAGAGCTTGTCACAGCCTGCGCCATCGGTCTATCGTTGGCATAGATGTAGAGACCACGATCGGCCAGTGGAAGGCCGTTCGCCGTCTCCATCCAACCGTATACTGTGAACCCTTCACCCCGCGTCACATTGTGTGGAACTGTGATGTTCATCAAGGCGTAGGTCGAGAAGGTGACGTTCGTGGTCACGCTGGAACCATAGTACTTGTAAAGTTCCCCTGCAAACCCTGCTGTGAAGTTGAACATCCCAAGGGGCTGAGTGGCTGGCACCGTCAACTGCAGCGTGAATTCGCCGTTCGGAGCAGTAGCAGCAACATGCACCTGGGGCGTTGCAAGGTCCAGGGTCATGTCCAACGTCATCGCTGGGATACCAAGACCCCTATCATCGAGCAGGCGTCCCTTGACAGTGAACGTCTGGGATATCGGGTTCCCTTCCTCATCCCGGGCGTCCATGACCACAGAGATAGGGTCCAATGTGATGTTGGTGTTCGACATCACGATGACCGTGACCAGGACCTCGGTGGAGGCCTTGTATGGATCGGAACCATTGAAGATGAACGATAATGTGTGAAGCCCTACCTTCTCTGCCGGGGAGATCCACATGGAGTAGTAGAACACACCACTGGCAAGGGTGGTGGTCATGTTCTCGAACACGCCGTCGTAGTAGACCTCGACATCCATTCCAGCGAGCGGTTTGCCCATGTCCAGCGGCCTTGTCGAGTTGTCGTCTGTGAGCATCCCACCGACAAGCACATGCCTGTCACGCAACGTGGTGGTCACGTTCGTGTTCAAAAAGATCTCTGTGTCCGAGACCACCTTGACCTCAACTGTAGCTTCACAACCAGTGTAGAACAATGAACCGTTGAACACCACCCTCACGGTCAGTGTCCCAAGTGAATGTGCTGCAGGAACATCGACTATAGTGGAGAACCAACCGTCCTTATTGGTATCAACGGTGCCGTTGAACGCATGGACAGCCATTGGATTGTTGTCTAACCAGTAGATCGTCACCGGCTCGTTGGGCACCCCTTCGAACAGATTGCCGCGTAGCCTACCCTCTATCCGGATGGTGTCGTTCCGGTAGACCTCCCCTCCTTGCATGTTGAAGATCGACGAGGTACCAACAACCGTGAACTCCTGGGTGATAGGCGCAAGCGGGACGTAATGGTCGGACATGTAAGGCTCAAGGACCAGTTCATGCACTCCGGACAGTGTGGAGTTCTCTGGCAGGTCGAGCTTGTAGAGGAACGTCCCATTTTCTCCTGCTGGTGTTACATTGATGAGCGAAGTAAGCTTTTTGTCCATGTAGAGGGCCATCTTCGCATATCGCCCAACACCCGTCTCGTTCACAGAGCCGTTGATGACCATGAAGCTGCCAACAGGAGCTGTAACATCCTGTCCCTGGCCGAACCAGCACTTGGTCCCATTGGCCATGCGCAGGGACGCGTTGAAGTGGAGCCTGTGCAGGACCTTCACGCTGGTCTTGGCCTGGGAACCTTGGATGTATTGGAAGTGAGTGAGCGTAGTGTTCGTGCTGTTTCCAGGATCGAACAGGAATGTATAGTTGACGAACCCGATAGGCAGTGAGAAGGTAGTGACATTGTCAGTGGCCCTTTGCGGTGTTATCCCGCCGTAGGTCATGTTGTAGAAGTAGTCCACCTCTCCCTCGGAGTTCGTCCTCCAGAGGTTCGACGGTGACTGCAATGCCCCATCCATATAGGCGGACAATCTGGCGGACATCAAAGGTTCCCCGTCAGCATACTCCACCTTGACCGTCCCGGACATGACGTCCTCGTCAGACACTCTCTGCGTGAGCATGTCGATCTCAACGGTGGTGTTGGACCGGATGGTACATGGACTATGGGCGGACCAGTTCCCACCGAACAGGAGGATGCTGTGGATCTCTGCCACAAGTGCCCATTCGGTCGGTCCACCGACACCGACCTTGGGGTGTCTGGGATACAGCCCGACCACGAAGGTCCCATTCGCATCGGTCTTCACTGACGTTGATTCGAGCTTTGATTCGGACGAAAGCAACTGTGTCGGCTGCGACTGATTGTACTCGGTCTCATTGATATGTACAGATACTATCATGTTCTCGATGGGTGTGCCATTGAGGTAGGTCACTCTACCTGTGATGTTCGCCCTGTCGCCTATCCAAAGGTTCGGGAACGGATCGACGTAGACCAAGGTGGGTATCTTTTCGAACTTGTCCTCGATCCCGTCATTGTCAGCATCCCAGTCAGATGTACCAAAGCCTTCCTCCACAACATCGAAGTCAGCATCCAACCGGCCGTCATTATCGTCGTCGTCATCAAGGTCGTCCGGGATGCCGTCGTTGTCGTGGTCCATCGGGTTGAACGGATCGATCTCGAGGATCTGGGGGACAAGGATGACCTCGTCGTTATCGTCCATTCCATCCTCGTCATCGTCCTCGTCGTCATCATCCTCTACCCCATCGTTATCGTGGTCGTGGTCGGATGTTCCCCAACCATTCTCGATACCATCACCGTCAGGATCGGTCCTTCCATCGAAGTCCATGTCGTCATCGAGCCAGTCCTGTATGCCATCGTCATCATGGTCGAACGGACGCTGATCATCGGTCGGGAAAGTATCAGCAGTATCTAGGATACCGTCGTTATCGTCATCGGTATCGAAATAGTCGGGGATGCCATCATTGTCATCGTCGTCATCTGCCTCGTTGCTGAACCCATCGTTATCGATATCATCGTCGAGCTCATTGACCACGCCGTTGTTGTCAAGGTCGTTGTCGGTGTCCAGGTCCAGTGGGTCAGGGATGCCGTCGTTATCATCATCGACGTCTGCGATATCGGACACTCCATCGTTATCGTCATCGGACCCAACACCTAGCCCATCATCGAGCTCGGGGTCGATCTCGTTAGGGGTTGTGTCGTCGTCGAGGTCGTTATCGTCCGGTACAAGTCCTCCGCCCCTGGACGTATCGTTCATGTCAGGATTGCCGTCATTATCGTCATCATCATCGAGCCAATCCCATACCCCATCGTTATCGTCATCGGTGTCCAAGGGGTCCGCGATGTTGTCTCCATCGTCGTCCGGGTCGTCCCTATTGGTCAGACCGTCATCGTCCCAGTCCCCATCCGAATCGGTCTCGTTCCTGTCTGGGATGCCGTCGTTGTCGTCATCGATGTCCATCTCGTCAGGTACACCGTCGTTATCGTCATCGGTATCCTTGTGGTCGTTGGTTCCGTCGTTATCGTCATCAGTGTCCACGGAGTTGTTGGCCCCGTCGCCATCAAGATCGTTGGTGGTGTTGCGCCAGTGCTTGGGATCGATGGTAGCATTACCCCACTCGACGGTCCCACCCATCTTCGTATCATTGATATCTGGGATGCCGTTCCCATTCGCGTCCGGGTCGTTGGCATCGAGGATACCGTCCTCGTCCCAGTCTGCCCAGTAGAACTTGATGTCCACCTTTCCGTCGTTGTCCGAATCCTCATCATCCCGGTTAGGTACCCCATCGTTGTCGTGGTCCTTGGACTCTGCATCGTCCCAATCCATGATCAGGTCGTTGTCGTCATCGATGTCCACGTCGTCGATGATACCATCGTTGTCGTGGTCATCCATGATGGTGCCCAGGAAACCATCTCCTACTTCGATGTAGTCGAGGATGCCATCCCTGTCATTGTCCTGGGTCGGGTCTATCTCTGTATCATTGTTGTCGGACGTAGGTTTAGCAGGAGTAGGATCGTACTCAACCCATCCCACTCCCTCGAACCAGACCTCGGCCCAATCGTGGTTGTGCCTTCCACGAATGATCCATCCGTTGTTGGCCTGCGTTCGCTCTGTGGAGTTGTAGCCTGTGACGAAACGGGCAGTGATATTGTTCAGCCGACACAGGACCACGAAGGCCGTAGCGAACTCGGTCGGCCCTCCTTCTCCATATTTACCATCGGCAAAGCTTCGGTTGTAGTCGAAGTTGCCTGTGGCGTTCTGGCCGAACAGGAGCCAATCCGCCTTGTCGTGGGTGATCGGCGCATGATCGAAGCCTGATAGGTGGATGTAGCGGTTCTTGAGATAGGCCTGTATCGCATTGGCCTTCTCCCTGTCCCCGGTGATGTTCAGAGTTATGTTCTCTGCAAGCTGTCCAACTTGAGCGTAGGAGGCGTTCGGGTCGGATGAGTTGTAATAATCAGGAAGTGAGAGGTAGGTATCGTTGTAAGTGTGACCGGTCGAGTTGAGGCCTTCGAGGTCCTTCTCGGTGATGTAATAGACGTTGTTATCCAGCGTGTAGGTGTCAGGCCTCAACATCTGGTCTGCAGCCTTGAAGGTGTGTGTCCAGTTGTCGTGAGTGATATCTACGGCAGGTACGGCACTGTCGAGCGATACGGTCTCGATGGATGATGGCAGGTATCCGATATCATCATGCAGGAAGGAAGCTGTAGTTGTTATGAACCTCGAGCCGTTGGCACCGTTGAAGTCCACATCGTAGCCGAAGGTCAGGTTGAAGAGGCCTCCGGGTCTGGGTTCGATGTCCCAACCTGTGTAATTTTCCGTGTGGTTGACCGGATCTTTCCACCAGTTCTCGGAGCCTCTACCAGTGTAGTTCGAGAACGTCTCGACCCTCCACATCTTCTTCTGACCCGAGGAGTTCACCCAGAAAAGGATAGCATCAGAGGACTGACCGTTGTGAGGGTCCAATGGGAATGGGTCGGTGGCGTCATCATCGTACGAGTCACCGTCCGTGTTCGGGTCCAGAGGGTCAGTGCCCTGCTGTGAGCCATCCGGTGAGACGTACTGGTACTCCTGCATGTTCGTCCAACCATCCCCGTCCGGGTTTCCGTTAGCGCCGTTGTCCCCGGTGGAGTCAAGCGGGTCGAGCCCGAACCTGACCTCGTATCCATCTGGAAGACCGTCGTTGTCAGTGTCCGGATCGTTCGGGTTGGTACCAGCTAGGTACTCTTCCTTATTGGTGAGGCCGTCCCCATCGGGGTCTAGGTCTCCATCGTTCGGATCGTTAGGGTCGGTCCCACCTCTTGTTGAGATCTCCGAGGCAGGGCTGATGACAGGCACAGCAGCCAGGAGCATCAGGAGAATGATGAGCGCTGCAACCAGCTTCACCTTCATGCCCCTCCCTCCTCTGGCTTGCTATCTACAGCGATCATCTCGGAACTGTAGCTTCTCGACGATGGAACAGAGACAGGGTCGTTAGGGTCTGTACCTGCGAGGTATTCTTCGTAATTGGTATGGCCGTCCCTGTCCGCATCCGCATCCTTGTCATCCGCGTTGAACGGGTCAAGGCCATTGTCCCACTCCCAGCCGGATGGGATGTCATCATCATCGTAATCCGAGAAGTACACCTCGAACCCGTCACCGAGCTCATCCCCATCCGAGTCCTTCTCGTGAGGGTCGGTCCCGTTGAGGTACTCCTCGATGTTGGTGAAGTGCTCATTGCCCTCGATGTCCTTGTCGTAGTCGGAGTCTACGCCATCGTTGTCGTAGTCCTCGTCGCCATCGAGGATGCCATCACCGTCTGAATCCGCATCTGCAGGGTCCAGGGTCCAGCCGTTGTAGCCTCCGTCCCACTGGGTGTATGTAGCTTCCCAACCATCAGGCAAACCGTCATTGTCCGTGTCCTCAATGATCGGATTGGTGTTCCAGTAACCAGGGGACTCGTCGAGGTTCTCGAGGCCATCCTCGTCCAGGTCCCATGTCCTGTCCCTGGAGTGCGTTGGGTCCAGAAGCCAGCCCTGCTCTATTGCGTAGAGGAAGTTGGATGAGTTCGAATGGTAGGTGAAGCCGTCCTCGTGGTGGTATTTGTAGATGCCCGCAGCGTACTCGACATCCTCGTAGGTCCACAGGGAGCGGGAGAGCCATAGGCTATGGGTGTCATCGTCATCCGCCCCGGATGCGATCTCCCAACCATCCGGCATTCCATCACCGTCCGTGTCCGGTGAGAGAGGGTTCGTCCAACCCTGGAACGGCCTTGCGACATAGAGGGTCTCGCGTCCGTCAAGGAGCCCATCGTCGTCGGTGTCCGGATTGGAGCCGTTGGTGATGAACCCGTCCGAACCACCCGCCACTTCTTCTCCATCTGCGAGAAGGTCGTTGTCCGTGTCCTTTTCCGTGGCATTGAGCTTGTATGTGAAGTTTCCGAAGTTGAACTCGTAGTAGTGCTCACTGAAGTCTGTGAGCCCATCCCCGTCAGAATCTCGAAGTGTGGCGTTGGTTCGGGAGTCGAGCTTCTCCACCTTGTCCGTGAGCCCATCCTCGTCCGAGTCTGCAAGCAGTGGGCTCGAGATGACCCAGGTGAACTTGCTGTTTACCACTATCCTGTAGCCAAGCATCTCCTCGCCATCTTCTAGGCCATCGCCATCGGTGTCAGGGTTATGAGGGTCGGTGGAGCTTCCGAACACGACATTGACCTGGTACTCCTGCTTGTTCGTCAGGCCATCCCCGTCAGGATCGTTCTTCGCATCCTCGGGGTCAAGCGGGTGAAGGTTGTTCTCGACCTCCCAACCATCCGGGAGCTTGTCCCCGTCTGTGTCGAACCCGTCCGGGACCCCGTCGTTGTCAAGGTCCAGACCGCTCGGGTTTGTGTAGTTACCATAGACGAACCGCAGGTCCCACTCCTTGATGTTGGTGAGTCCATCTCCGTCCGAGTCTGTGAAAGCGTCCTCGGGATCTGTGGCGTTGAGGCCGTAGTCCACTTCCCACTTGTCCGGGAGCGTGTCGCTGTCCGTGTCGTTGTTGAGAGGGTCGGTCTTGGTCTGCATGACCTCACGCCTGTCTGATAGGCCGTCCCCGTCTGAGTCGACCTCGTTAGGGTTGGTATCTGCGAGGAACTCTTCCAGGTTGTTCAGACCGTCCGCGTCGATGTCGGTCTCGTTATCGTCAGGGTTGAGCGGGTCGAGCGTGGGGGTGCCTGTTGTGGAGTTTCGTGTGTTATTGATCTCCCAACCATCATACATCCCATCCCCGTCAGTGTCCGGGTTCCTTGGGTCGGTCCCTGCATCGTACTCCTGCATGTTGGTGAGGCCGTCCTCGTCCGGGTCTGCGTCCGCGCCCATGTCCGGGTCGTTCTCGCCCTGCTTTTCTCCGCCGCCTACATTGCCAGGTAGGCCTGAGGTGATGGTTCCGTTGTCTGTAGGGTCTAGGCCCACCGCAATTTCCCATCCGTCCGGTAATCCGTCCCCGTCGGTGTCTGGGTCGTTGAGGTTCGTTCCGTAGACGTAGTTCTCGTCGAAGTCCGAAAGACCGTCGCCGTCAGTGTCAGCGACAACGGTGTCGTCCGTGCCAGCGTTGGCCAGGTCGACCTCGTCAGATGGTGACACGGGGGGATAGAAGACGACCACGAACATGGCGAGCATCAGGAGGACGGAGACCAGGACTATGATGCCGATGGTGATGAGCATGATGCTCTGTGGACCTGAGGGGCCTTTCGGCTTCTCCTTTGGTCCTGTGGAACCTTTCTGCGGTCCCTTTGTGCCCTCCTCCTTTTTCTCGTCCGTCAATGGTCCACCTCTTCCTTTTCCGCCGTAATTATATGTTATTTATTATCCTTAGTTGGCTTGGACTTACCCTTGCCTTTACTTTTCTTGCTGCCCTTTGCTTTCTTAGGCTTGTCCTCGCTCTCTTCAGAAGAGTCCCCCCCTTCCCCGCCATCCACCCCCCAGCGGCCCCCGCTGGCTCGGGCCCCTCCCCCCCTCACCTGCTCGGCCGCATCATCCTGCTCGCTCGTTTCAGGCTTGATGCTTGCCGGCTTCATGCTCTGCGAGCGCTTCATCATGATGATGTAAGCGATGACCGCGATGATGAGAAGCGCAGCAATGATAAGAGCGATCCACAGCGTCAGGTCAGCCGCCTGTCCCACGTTAGCAGACGACCCCGCAAGCTCCACCTTGACCTCCTTCTCGTTGTTGGTCTCGTCCACCTCGGAGATATCATCCTCGGGGTCAACGACGATGCGGACATTGTCCTCGTCGCCTCTGACAACCCACTTGAGGACAACGGTCTCGTTGGTCTTGACCACACCGAAGGTCTCGGAGTCTGCTGGGACCTCCTCGTCATTGAGGTATAGCGAGACGGTAACGTTGTAAGCCGGAGCATTGCCGAGGTTCGCGACGTCGACGTTCAGGACGCCCACGTCACCCTGGCCAAGGTCCTTGAGCTGTGCGCCGTTGGTGATAACGGTCAGGTCTGGAGCGGTGACCTCGACAACGGTCTTGTTCAGGGCAGTAAGGTTCGTGAGACCCGCTGAACGGGCAGTGATAGTGAACTCGTATGTCCCAAGGTAGGCTGTGGATGGTACGATGATGGCGGTCTTGATGACCTGGTGCGAGAACGGCTGGACAGTGAACTGACG
The DNA here is from genome assembly GCA_028279585.1 of Thermoplasmatota archaeon. Taxonomy (GTDB): domain Archaea; phylum Thermoplasmatota; class Penumbrarchaeia; order JANQNL01; family JANQNL01; genus JANQNL01. The sequence goes on along the minus strand of JANQNL010000166.1, from coordinate 26,967 downwards.
CTCTGCGTAGATCATCGACCAGTCCGCCCACTCGGTGCTCTCGTCGTTACCGGCCATCTCGATGGGGTCGAAGCCGTTGAGGGTCTCGAACTGCTCCAGTGAACCATCGAACATGAGCTCCATTGTGGAGCCTGGGAGGGTCTGCTCTGCTGATAGCCCGACACCGTCAGGTCCATTGCCAGTGTTGGAGATGTTGAGCTCCACAAGTAGGATGCGACCTGCTGAGGTGGTCTGGTATATCGGTTCGACAGCAAGCTCCAGACCGTAGTATTGGAGCACCTCGACGGTGGTGTTATGCCAGTAGTGCCTGCCTCCCTCGGAGGTGACGAGCAGCGAGATATCGTACGTCCCTACAACTGCAGATCTAGGCACAGTTATGTTGAACAGGATGGTCTGCGTGGTCTTGTTCCGCGGGTCAAGCGTCATCGGGTTCGAGTCGCGCTCGATGGTCCATTCTCCAGGGATGTCCTCGTAGAACAACCCCCAGTGATCGAAGCCGTTACCGGTGTTCTCCACTTCCAGGGTCAGATGGACCACGCCCTCTGGGACCAGGGATGCGATGTCCTGGGATAACTGTGTGTCCAGGCCGTACACGTGAATGACACGAGCATAGACCCGAAGCTGGTCGCGCAGCATGATGTTACCTTCCACCGAAGCGGAAAGGTCGAACACCGCTAGCGTGTCAGCAAGGGCATCATCCGGAGCCGTGATCATCAATGTAAGTTCTGTAGCATCGAATCCCGCAACGGTCACAGGGTTTGCAGATAAGCTTGCTTCCCAGCCGTACTCAAGGTCTGGGCTTGTGAGGTTTATCTCCACCTCCAGTTCATCCCCTAAGAAGTTGAGAACTGTCAGGTTGTAGACCAAGGTCTGGCCTGGCTCGATGTCCTTGACCGGATCGTCGCAGCGCAGCACGATGTTAGCGAACGCACCCATCACCCGGGTGGTGGTAGAAAGCGTATCCGAGACATCTGGATCTCCTTCCGATGTCCCTGTTATATTGATAATGTAGTCCCCACCTGTGGCCCAGGTCGGGATGTCCACGATCATTAGAACGTCACGGGCTTCACCTGCACCAAGCGGAAGGCGAGCCTCACCTTCGATGACAGGAACCGTCAGGCTCACATTGAACCCGTACGGAGCGTCCGTGGTCAGGATGATGGTATCGTTCTCACGCCCAAGGTTTGTCACAGTGACGCGGAACACTGTGGAGTCTCCACCAATGAGCTCACCATCATCGCTTGGCACTCCATCACCGTGGACGTTATCAGCACAGCTGAGCTTGACATTGTAGCGTCCCTTGACGATCGTCACGGTGTCCTGAGTATCGTTGATCCTCGGCTGAAGCTTAGCTTGCGCTACCACGGTGATCTTTGCAGCCTCTTCGCTCGCAGCGCCATAAGGTACCTGCACCTGCAAGGTAATGTCCTCGGTCTCTCGTGGACCGAGAGTAACCTGCTGCTTCGAAAGCACAGCGGACCATCCTTCTGGAACATTGTCCGCATAGAGCACGAAAGTGTCCGAGAACTCCGCATCGGTCTGGCCATAGTAGGTCTGATACTTTCCAGCGTTGAGGACGGTCATGTCATACTGGATGACCTCTCCAGCCGATGCATAGGAGACCATGATGCTCTCGTCCGAAGATGCAGAATCCTTCGGGTAGACGTATACTCCGCTCTGCATCGGATGAATATAGTGATTGGTATTGTACAGGTCATAGAACAGCTTGCCCCACTCGATGCCGCCTGTGGATGAGATGCCGCCTGCGGAGAGGGAATAGACCATGTCCTCTGACACGGTGACAAGCTCCATTTGGTTGTCGAGGTCGATGTCTGCGACCACGAACGAGTTGTACCATCCGTAATACGAATCAGATGAGAACTCCCAGAGGATCTCATCCTCGGAGATATCCCCGTCCCCATCCTCGTCACAGTCGATGCATAGGATCTGGTCTGCAGAGGTTGTGATGGCCTCAAGGTCCCTGTCCATGTCCAGGTCGCACAGGATGATGTTGGAGCCCCACCAGTCTATAGGGAGCATCCATTTGATGTCCCCTTCCTCACCGTCCATGCAGACGATGTGGTAGTAATCCTCCCAGTATGGCTCGTCCCTGTCTGGGTCCTCATCCTTGTCGTCATCATCCCCGTTGGTGTTGTTGTCCCTAGTGGTCAGTGTTCCGTCCTCTTCCCAACCCCAGTCGTCCCACCAGTTCCAGTCATATGTAAGCGTCAGGATATCGTCCCTGCCATCATTGTCCACATCCCCGATGACCGGGGTGGATGCAACTCCCTCTATCTCGGAGTTCCAGATCATGTTCCCATATGCATCCAAGCAAGCGAGAACGCCGTTCTCTGTCCCTGTGATGATCTCGAGCTTCCCATCCCCACGGACATCTGCGATGGCAGAAGCGTCTCCCCACCACCACTTTCCGAAGATGCTCTCCTGGAAATACCAGAGCAGGTCGAAGTCGGTGCGCTTGTACGGTTTGAGGTGATCGTGGTCAGAGTCCGGAACTCCATCATCATACCCGTCGGATGGGTCACCATCCAGGACGAGCACGCCATCCCAGGTCACCAGGATGACCTCCAGCCATCCGTCCCGGTCAAGGTCCTCGATGCTTGGGGAATACCCGAAGTCCCAGAACTGGTCGCTCTCCATCCCCCATAACATATCGCCCTTGTGGTCGATGCAGATGACCTCCTGTGATGCAGCGTAGATTATCTCCAGCATGCCATCGTTGTTCAGGTCACCGACTGCAGGGCAGTGGTTGGTCCATGACTCGGACGCGTTGAACGTCCAAAGGAGGTTCAGGTCGCTGTCGAGACAGAGCAAGGTAGACTCCCAGCTCCAATCCCAAGGGTCTGCCGATTCTCCAGAACCGCCAATGAGGATCTCCAGCTGGCCGTCAGCATCTAGGTCGCAGACGATAGGAGGGATCGTTGTACGCAGATGGGTGCTCTCAGGACTGTAGCTGTCTATCACGTTGCCGTTGTTATCGATGATGTTGAGCGATGTCGAGTATCTCTCTCGGTTGTCGTATCCCTCTCCATAACTGTTGGAAACGACCAGTACCTCAAGGTAACCATCATTGTTCACATCAGCGACGGAGGTCGCTGAGGTATAGCCCCAGTTGGAGCCCGAAAGGTCCTTTCGCCACTCGATACGACCAGCATCTGCCCACATAGGGTCCTCGGACACCCTAGTCTCAATGGTCTGCACTTGACCTTCCTCGCTAGTTCCTGGAATTGCAAGGAACGTCAGCACTACGACCAACGTCAGCGTTATGGCCATGAGGCCTGCTGTTCTAGGGCGTCCGAACATGGTATCAGTTCTCCTAACCGAACTTGGCACCACAGCTTTCACAGCCATCAGCGCCTTCTTCTACAGGTGCACCACACAGTGGGCATTCCAGACCTTCGTCGAGCTCTGCTCCACAGTGTGGACAGTCAAGGTAATCGAGGCCGACCATCCTTCCGCACTCTGGGCATGGGGACGTTTCCATCTCTGAACCGTCCATGACCTCTTCTTCCTCGATGTCCTCTGCGGGAAGGGTCTCTGTTGCTACCACACCAGGCCTTTCCGACAACGTGGCTGGATCATCCATGGTCTCTGTGGCCGGAGGTAAGAGCTCAACCTCTGGGGCAGCTTCCACCTCTGCTGGAGCAGGGGCAGCTTCCACCTGAGGCTTCTTCTTTCCCTTGCCCTTCTTCTTACCCTTTCGGGCATACTTGGAGTCTGCTGTCGGTGCAATGACCTCGTCTGCTTCGAGCGGGGCCTCTTCCTGGGCAAGGAAGGATGAGTTCTTATCAGCACCCTTAGGCCTCTTGAACTTGTCTTCGGGCTCGTGCTTGGGCTTGTACTTGTCACCCTCTGCAACTTCAGCCTCTTCCTTCTTCTCCTCAGGTGCCTCCTCCTCTTCTTCTTCCTTGTCACCACCAGCCCTCTTCCGAAGAATGATGAGCACGACCACGATGGCCACGACGATAATGATCAACAGTAGGATGATGCCAGCAACTATCGCACCGGCCATTAGCCCGGTGTTCCCAGTAAGACCGGAACCGCCACCAGCGACACTAACGGTCCTGGTATCCGTGTCCTCGGCACCCTCGGTCATGAAGTAATAGTCATGATCACCAGGTCCGAGATCGAGCTCGATGAAGTATCTCTTGCCGTTCATGTAGTTGTTATCATCGTAGTCCACAGGCTTCATCTCATACTCCTCGTCATCGATGACCAGGAGGATCGGGTAAGGGATGTCGTTATCGGCATCCGAATATTCGACCGTGAAGTTGTATTTGCCATAGTCCTCGAGCTTGTGCCTTCCCTTGGTCAGCTGCGGGGCGTTCCCACCCGATGCGCTCTGACCTTCCATGAGCCACTCGACACAGTTTCCGATGAGCTCCTCTGTAGCGTTGGTCTCCTGGATGTCTGCAATGTCGAAGGCGAAGTAGATGACCCTGTGGGTCCCATTGTATCGCAGACCTGCTGTGCTTCCCTTGGAATACTGGAGCACTTCCTCCGCAGGGGAGATCGGATCTATGACCTCGGATGACAGCCATCCGAACAGGTCGTCGGTCTCAAGCTTGAAGTTAATTCCATCTGTAAGCTCGTGATCATCGACGCCAGTGACGGATGAGTAGGTGGATGAGCTCTCATATTCTGCGTGGAGGTACTTCTCATACCAATCGATGAAATCTCCGTCCGAACCGTCCTTGCCATCGTCACCATCCTCACCATCTGGTGGAGGTTCTGGCATGCCAGGGTCGGACTTACCGTCATCATCCTTCGGAGGTTCATCCTTTGGGGGTTCATCCTTTACTAGCTCTTCAGTAATTGGATCGTCAGCTGGTGCTGGAGCATCGGACGATGAGCTTACGGTATCCTCTTCTGCCCTGGTGGCCAAAGGTCTTGGTCCGCCACCTCCACCATCGGTCCAGTCTCCCCATGGGTTCCATCCCTGTTCTGCCTCCTGCCCGATGCCGGAACCGGTCATCAGGAGGTTCCCACCATTGTCGAGATAGTAGGATAACACGTCCGCCTCGTCCTCGGTGATCGTCTGCCAGAAGGAGTTTCCTGTGGTCCAAATGACCGCGGAGTAAGAGACAAGTGAGGCCTCGGTAATGGGCTTTGCAGCTGTCGGTTCAACGACCGCGTAGGCTATGTCCAGCTCTGCAAGTGCGTCTACTATCGGCTCTTCAGAATCGCTAAGACCATCATCATCCACAACAAGCACCATCCTCTCGATGATGTCGAATGTGTGGGTGCCTGTCTCGGGTGACCTGGCCTTGTTCCCGGCCACGGACATGTCCACAGCTTCGATGTAGTATTCCACGACATCGCCTGGGTCCAGTTCGTATCCTGGAAGGTATGTGTGATAAGCCACGAGATGTTCTGGAACGGCCGCCTTAACGTCGTCATCGATAGTGAACGTCAACTCGTTGTAGTTGGTATCCCCAACCACTCTCCAGTAGAGCTTTGTGGCCTCCAGGTCCAGCCCGAGATTGTCTCCCATCTGTACCTCTGCCTCGTAATACTCTCTGCGCATGTTATCTGATAGCGGGGAATGAACAAGCGTTGGTGGTGTGGAGTCCTCACCGACCTCGAAGTTGTGAAGGCTTCCAAGGTTGTTCTGGTCAGCACCCCTTGGGGATGTTGCCTTGTTTCCATCGCCGTCCTCTACTGAGATATAATAACTTATGTCTGTACCATGAGCTTGTCCGGGGATGCTCGCCCTATACTTGCCATCGCTCTCGGTCATGGCAAGCTCGACAAAGCTTCCACCGTCGATGGAGTAATGCATCTTAACGTTCGACGCAACGATGCTCTCACCGGACACGGTGGCATTGACCTCGTATGGTCCAGTTGTATCCTCTGTGTCCTTGAGCGGAACATGATCGATGCCAGGCATTCCAAGCAGCCAGTCCAGCGACCGGCCAAGCACCTCCTCCCTGTGGGCCAGTGGTACTGCGGATAGGGAGAAGGTCAGGTAGACCATCTTGAACCCATCCTCATCATCGACCTTGACCCCGGCAGTTCCGGTCGGGTACTCGAAGATCTCTGTGGCCTGGTTATCATCCACCTCAAGCATCTGCGGTCCTGTGAAGCCCATGATACCATCGCCCAAGAGGTCGAAGGTTAGGCCGTCACCGATGAAGTCCCCATCAACGCCAGTGATGAGAGAGTCCTCGGCTGTGTTCTGGGATAGTTCGCAATGCATGTAATCGTCAAGGAAGTCAGGGGCAAGCCACTCGAATCCGGTGTGTGCGACCTCGGATGCAATGAACACATTGCCGCCATCGTCCATGTAATCCTGGAGGTCCTCTGCATACCATGCAAGGCCAGTTACATAGATGACAACGTCGTAATCGTCAAGTTCTCTGGAGGATGGGATCCCACCCTTTTCGGAGGTGGAGTAGTAGGTGTATGGGACCTCCATCTTTGTCAGGAGCTCGGTGTAGACATCTATCTCATCCTCCTCCTGAGTCTCTTCCTTCTCCATGTCGTCGAAGCCATACCAGATATCGTCCTCCTCGTGAAGGAGCAGGACCGGGATGGACTCCAGGACCTGGAAGCTATAGACACCCTCGGCAGGGTTCCTACCTACGTTCGCAGCCAGGGACTGGTCGGCAGCTGTGATGTAGTAGTAGACCGTGGAACCGATGGATTGACCTGGGATCTCGGCTGCGTACGTGTCACCTTCCTTAATGGTCATCGTGACCTCGGAGTAGGTGGCGCTGTTGTCCAGGTTGTAATGGACCTTGACCTTGGATGGGTCCAGTCCAAGTGAGTCAGTGATACCTGCTTCAACCGGGTAGGCAGAAGTGGATGTGGTATGCAGCAACCTATCATGAACGATCTTTGGAGGTATCTTGTCAACCCCGACATAGAACGTGTTGTAGGTGGTGTATGCCTTTGAAGCTGCAGGAGCCCTTCCCTCATGGCCAGCAAGGTCCTTGGCTGAGATGTAGTATCTCACCCATGTGCCATCGCTAACACCAGGGATGTTGGCAGTGTATGTGTTTCCTGTGGTCACCGTCATGTCCACGGAGGTGTATGTGGAGTTGTCAGTGCTGTAGGACATCTTGATGTTGGACGTGTCCAGGTCATCGTCTGTGATGGTTGCTGTCACAGCGTATGGGCCTGTTGTGTCCTCGGTATCCTTGAGCGGTGTGTGCGAAATGGATGGAGCATCGAGCCAGGTCAGGATCCTTGGAACAAGGTCCTCTCCATCACCGTATTCGAGGACATGCTCGAGCCTGAAGGTCATTAGAAGTCCTTTGCGACCAGATTCGTCGACCCAAACTCCCACAGAGGCGGAGTTATCATCCCCTCCTTCACGACCACCATCCTCGAACCAGACGTCACCCTGTGCCCAGAAGCACTGGTTGGCGGAGCTGTCGAGGATATCCACACCGGTACCGCTGAACCAACCCTCGTAGCTGGAAAGGTCCAGAGAGTCACCTATGATGTCGCCATCGGTGCCATAGATCTCATCGCCCCAATAGTAGGTGCCGGACTCACAGTGGAAGTAGTCCTCCAGGAAGGTCTCTGTCTGGGAGCTCGACCAAGTCTCTGAAACGGAAGTCCCAGAAAGGACCAGGTTGGTTCCAGCATCCATGATGGCCTCCCACATATCCACTCGCTCGTCATTGGCCTCGCCGGTGCCTCTGCACCAAAAGACCGTTGAGAAATGCTGAAGATCGGTTGTAGCTGGGAAGCCGTCATCCTCGGTCTCCCAAAGGACGTAGTCGACATCTGCCAGGTCGTCCTCGAGGTCGGTCACATCCCCATCTTTGTCGTAGTAGCTGGAGGCGATGTCGTTTACCACAAGGATCTGGCTGTATAGAATATCATAGCTGTATGTACCATTTACAGGAGAGACGACGGTGTTTGCAGCTGCAGAAGCATCGCTTGCCTGGATCTTGTACTGAACGGAGGTACCTTGGGATGCTCCAGGAATGGTGCCAGTGAACTTACCAGCACCCTTGTGTGTCATGTTCGCGTCAGTGAAGTTACCAGCGCTTCCAAAGCGATACATGAGCTCGACACCGTTCGGGTCCACTCCAAGGTTGTCGGTCACGTAGCATGTGATGGTCCTTGCCACAGTCAACACTGTATCTATCGGGGGTGTGTGGGTGATGATCGGAGCCTTGTTGTCCGGCCCTGCATGGAACGTATGCCAGGTTGCGGTCTTGTTCGCATCCACACCAAGGGGATGGGTAGCATTACCGTCCTTTTGGTTGAGCGCGCGAAGGAAGTAGTAGACGTCTGTGCCGTTCTCTTGAGCTGGGATATAAGCCTCATATGTGTTCTCGCCGGTGCTATTGAGGTCAACCTTGGTGAAGGCGCTTTCGGCCTTGGAGGAATTTATGGTCTTGTAGAACAATGCCAGGGAGCTAGTGTCCAGAGTCGCATCCCTGATATCGGCAGTGATTTTGTATGGGTTCTCAACATCTTCTGTGTCGCCGAGGGGGGTATGCTCGATCCTTGGGATGCCCCAGAGCCACTCGAGGACCGCGGTCATGGTGTTGGTCCTGTCAGTGCTGCCATAGATCGCTTCGAAGTTGAAGCCGAACATGACCGCTCTGTACTTACCATGTGATGTTGCCACACCAACAGTGTCTGTTCCTATCTGGAGGATAGGCTCGCAAGCTGCATCTGCTGGCAATAAAATGGAGATCCTGTTGTTATTATTGGCAGACTCTGCCTCACCATTGATCGACAGGTTCTGTGATGTCTGGATGGGTGAACCTGCTGCCCAGGTAACGTCCTGGTTGGAAAGGGATTTGGAGTAAGTGAACTTCATGTAGTCTGTGAAAAAGTCTGTGTCCGAGGTTGTCTTTGCAAGCTCCTCGGCTATCTCACAGCCGGTGATGAAGAGCCTTCCGCCATTGTCTAGGTAAGGGGCCAAAGCATCGTCGTATGGGTCCTCCTCATTGACGTTGGGGTAGTCCGATCCTGTGAACCAGATGACAACGTTGTAATCCTTCAGGTCAGAGTAGGAAGGATAATCGTAGGACCAGGTCCTTTGACTGAACGTCTGCATGTAGCTGACGTTGGTATATCCAGCGTTCTCCAAGGCCGTGAGGTAATACGAGAGCAGGGTGCCCTCGGAGACCTTGCCACCATTGTTCGTGGAACTTCCTCCTCCACCGGATGCATCACCGTCCTTGTATGGTTCATCCACCCAGTTCTCGGACTGTTCGGTGTTGTCCACAACTAGTATGGAGATCTCCGCATTGTAATTGGCTCGTGCATCTGGCTCCTGGGCGCTAATGGCCACTAGAAGACCAGATAGAGCAAGTATCAGGACTGCTAACAACGGAAGTACTTTCGATACCTTACCGTCGACAGTTGAAAAAAGGCCTGTTCGAGACATATTATCACTCCTTCAAAGGTAGCCCCCAGACACATCTGGCTACCTTTATCGAGGTGGCGTCGAAGTATCTGTGGGAGTTATATATAACGATTGGTACACTTGTACCCCACTTAGATAGTATATGCATATAAGGTACACTGTACGCGGTTCGAATAAAGGGAAAGCGTAGTGGCCAGGAAATATACTGGGACATATTGTCACATCCTCGGTCCTGATCATCGGTAGTTAAGATGATGGGACAACCTCTCTTTCCATTTCCTGGTCACGAAGCTTGAGCTTTATTCTGACAACGTCTGTTCATCCGATCGAGGATACTTCCCCCAAAGGAATTTGATAATGACAACTGCTCTCCTGGCCCTTCTAAGAATGTATTATATCCACATATAGCTCAAAAACTAATATATATCAATACTCATTCAGATGACCACAGCCTAGGCTATCCTGTCCAAGTCTAGGCACCAAGTCTTCAAGGAGGGCGTTAGATGGTCACAAAGGATGACAATAAAAGAACTATCGCTGATGGAAGAATGCTTTTACCCATTGGTATCGGGATATTACTGATAGCAGTGATGGTGATACTTGCTGCAAATTCCACAACTGCGGCCCAGAACGATTCACATTCGGCCAAGATCTATTATGACGAGGCTCTGACCCAGGAACTCTCATGGGCCAAACCTGGAGCGACCATCTACCTCAATGTAACTGGAGATGCAGGATCATCAGGCGACACGGTCGTTGTGGACATATCCTCAACATCCGATGGGACAGGGTTCGCACTTACCTGCGACTGGGTAGCACCAAGCTACTATCACGGTAACTTCTCGATAGCTGGTTCCACAGATGGACCTAACAGGGAGATCGAGGCAGCTGATGGTGACGACGTATGGGTGGACAACTCCACAGGCTTGTTCGAGAACTATGCCAGCCTCACCATCGATGCGGTGGATCCGTCACTTTCCAACATTGAGGTCAACGTCGGCTACATGGGCGGCAAGATGTTCTCCGTCTACGATGCTGGCGGTAATGATTTCATCTACAGTGACGATGACGGTGGCACATACACCCTCAACATCACTGGCGACTGGGCAGACGCAGACAGTGGCAAGGAAAAGGTCGAGTTCGAGGCTAACGTCTTCGGCGACTCACCAGCAGCGTACACAGATGATGCATCATCTACATGGTGGACAGGAACCTCATCCACATATACCATTGACCCTAACGTCAATGAGGATACGAGCATCAATATCACTGCCTATGATGTGGCTGGGAACACCGACGTTCACAAGCTGGACTTCTACATGGACAACGACGCTCCGACCACGACCCTTGGGTTCGGACAGAGCCATGTGAACGTCAAGGGATACGATTACATCACAGATACTACACAGACCTTCATCTTCGCAACAGATGATGCGGGTCATTCGAACTATGCTGGATTGAACGACACCGAGTACAAGGAGGCCCATGAGACCGAATGGACAAGCTACTCAGGACCGTTCACAAAGGGTATTGGCATTCACCAGCTCCAGTTCAACTCTACAGACTATGTGGAGAACAAAGAGGTCACGAACAACCAGATCGTGAATGTAGGTCACAACAAGACCGCATGGACCGTATCTGCCTCCACAGTTGAGCACTATAATGACACTGTCATCTTTTGCAGTAACCTGAACGTTCAGGGAACTCTGATACTCGAGAATGTGACACTGGTGATATATGCAACAGGTCCAGGCATTCAGGTACAAGATGGTGGCCAGCTGTTCATATGGGACAATGACAACAACAGCGCGACAACCAATGATGCATCAGTTCTCATGGGCATGAACAGTGTCAAGTTCGATATCAATGTCCACAATGGGGGAACGTTACATGCCATGGCCTCGACCTTCCATCGAGTCGAGATCATGATGTATGATAGCAATATCACTGTGGAATCCTGTATGTTCGAGGAATCGGGAGAACATATCAGAGTCTTCAATTCTTTCCCAAGGATAGCGAACAATACTTTCACCGATCCGCTGTTGGACCTACACCCAGGTGTCATGGTGCATTCTGCTAATGATTACAGAGGTAAGCCACTTGAGATCGTTGGAAATAGCATTAAGGGAACGAGGGACATCGGTCTGTATGTTGATGGTGGGTCCTTTGAGACCGTTCATGGAACTGGAACATGGTTCTCCGGCATTGGTGACAGTGTCGACAGTGAATTGGAGTTCTCCGTCAATATCAAGGGAACCAAGAACCCTATCCTGTATTACTGGGACCATTGTGATGACCTTACCGATGCAAACGGTGACGTTAAGTTGTCAACCGATGGTGGCCAGACCTTCCCAAATACATTGAAGACCCTTGGCTCCTCCTCATCTTGGAGAGAGAACATAATCGACCTGAGGCAGTGGAACAACGATACCGTGAACATCACCTTTGAATACCAGACGTTTGGAGCTGGTAACGATTATGGTTGGCTCATCGATGAGATCCGTGTCGTTGAATATAACTCCGTGAACAACGCAGTCCATGACCTTGAGTATTCAAATCTCGACGATTCAGAGTTCAACAACTTCAAGAACATGTGGGTCCATGGAAGGGCCATAGATTACTATTCAACACATACAGCTGATTCATGGGAGATAGGAACACCCACATCTACAAGCGGCGGTCCTACTGGAGCACATTCTGGTAACTATTGTTGGGGAACAGACCTCGATGCGAACACTGGAACTGAAGCCTCATATCTTGAGCTGAACACAAGCTTCATTAGCGCAGGTGAGAACCTGACCTTCTACCATTGGTACAATTGTGGAGGCGCCCGGGTGGAGATCTCAACAGATCTCGGTCTGACCTGGAATATCCTTGATAACAGCTCCACGGTCTATAATTTTGGAAGCATTGAACTGATCGGCGGCGATGGATTTGCCGGAGATTCAGGTGGCTGGGTGCTCACGGGCATCGATATGGACCCATATTGGGGAAAAGAGGTCATGATACGATTTGCATACTACAATGATGGACCCGATGGAGGATGGTTCATCGATGACATCAGGTACGAAGTGCTTGCAGGACGTACGAGCCTGGTCCATGAGAATGCAGAGACGACGACGACCTCACTGGATGCTGATGGCTTTGTCTGCACAGCTCCAGGTGTTGTAAGGATAGAGAACAACAAGATCTACAACGTGACAACTGGCATCTTGGTCGAAGATTCAATGAAGACCGTGGCATCCAACAATGAGATCGGGCATGAGGACAATCCTGACCCTGATCGGTATGGTATAGTTATCGATGGCTCCTCTGCAGTGGTTTCATCCAATACGATAGAGGATGTCGATGATGGTGGTTGGTGTGGCATATGGATCGATAGTAATAACCTGCGGTCCACTGGGGTCCAGGCCATTGGGAACTCGATAAAGGGTTACAATGGAACCGATTCTGGGATACACATCCAAAAGGGTTCTGCATTGGTATCATCAAATACTATTCAGGAATGCAACTTTGGGATTTATCTTTACAGCGGATATTCACCCATCATAAGTGATAATACCATCATTGATAGCTATCTCGATGGTATCTCTCTTAAGCATTTCCTCGATCCTGTCCATGTCACTGTGGATGGAAATGACATATCAGGCTGTGGAAACAATGGTATCAATGCCATGGGATACGTCAGAGGCACGATATCGAACAATGATGTTGATATGGCCGCACAGAGGATCTCAACTGGAGCTGGGATCAGAGCATCTTCATACCAATATATGCAACTCACTGGAAATACCGTGATGAACAGCGAAGTTGATGGAATAAGACTTGAGAAGCATTCATCCACATACCTCTATCAGAACTCAGCCAACAACAATGGAAGGATCGGCCTATACATCAAGGACGGCGCAGAAGCATGGGTATCTGGCACATCCGGGAACATGCTGTCCACCTTCGACTCCAACGAGCTCGGCATATTCGTCCACGATGAGGGCCCGACCCTCGATGGACCGATCACCGAGTTCTATTACATCCGCGCAAACTCCAACGACCATGAGGGGATGCGCCTCTACAACTTCACAGGGACCTTGGAGGACTGCTATGCAAACTCAAACAAGGACGCGGGTATCTACCTCAAAAACCCTGTCGGAGCCATCATCAAGGAGACCACCTGTGACACCAACTTCGATGACGGAATACTCATCGAGGGCGGTGAGGATGTAGTCCTGAACGCGGTTGTCACCAACCAGAACGCCAACGACGGTGTGAGGCTCTATAGGACATCCGTGGCAAGCTTCATCGGTTCGTCCATGACCAATAATCTCCGTCATGGTGTGAACCTATATGATGACTGGGCACAGCGTGATGACCTTGTAGTGAACCGGGGCCAGTTCAACGATACAACGATAGTGGAGTTCACAGACAACATCGTCTCTACGAACACGAAGAACGGGGTCTACATCCACTATGATGCGAACCCAACATCGAACGTATGGACTGCCTACATCAACAACAATGACCTATCCTACAACGGTCTTTACGACCTTGATGGCGGCGAGGGCATCTTTGTTGACTGGGAGGTCTACAAGAACGTTGTTACAAGCAACACCATCAGAAGGTTCGATGGGACGATCACTGTCACCAACGGCCGGTCCATTGTCCTTTCCAACGCGAACATCGAGTTCCTGGAATCAGGGAACGGTGTGTTCGGAGAGGTATCGAGCTCTATAACCTTCGACAGTGTGACAATGGATGTTGCAGAAGGCAAGGATGACTTCACGTTCTCACAGAGCGGAACAACCCTGGCCATCTCGCACTCCACCATCACAGATGCCTCATCCATCTACGTCAAACCAGTCCTCGGTGCCTGTATCGTTACAGTGACCGACACAGTGATATCTGGTGGAACGTCAGGTCTTTACCTGGATTCTGCTTTGGCAGAGATCGAGGAGACAACGATAGATGATATGCAGTTCTATGGGATCTATGCAAAGGAGACCAGGATGGAGGTCGAAGACACCACCATAAAGAACTGCAACCAGGCCATCTACAGCTTCGAATCAGCAGACGATGCGAGCAATAACAATCTTACCATGTCCGGTTCTACGATAACCATGAACGATCAGGGCGTCATCCTGGTCGAGAACCATGCAAGGATCTACAACAGCACACTCAGCAACACGGTAACAGATCTTGATGTTGAGGGTGGAAGGGCCTTTGTCTATAACACCTCTCTCGACAAGGACAAGTGCGAGGTATTGGACGGTGCTTCCTACATCGAGAGGTATTGGTATCTTGATGTGCACATCCAGGACGAGTATGGTGATGCAATGGACAACACCTACCTCCTTGTAAAGGATGGAAAGGACGCAACCGTTCTTTCCAAGCGCAAGGTGACCGGAAGCTCTGTTCTCTTTATCCCATGTAAGGAGTATAGACAGACGGGCACCAGCTTCGACTACGGGACAAGGCTACACTTCGTCCAGACCGATGCACAGAGCCTGTCAGCTGAGGACAAGTACCTTGAGAAGAACGTTACCATGGACAGGAGCAAGAGCGTTGTGTTCGTCTATAACCTTGGTCCAAAGATCAATGATGGAGTTCTTCCAACGCTCATCACTACGAACGAGGACATACCGGTCTATGGGGCCTTCTATCCTTACAATGCTTTCACAGATACCGGTAACATAACTATAACCATTACAACAGAGGGAGATTTCACAGTATCCCAAAGGACAGACCTTGGGTATGACCTCATACCGGACAGGAACCAGTTCGGAACAGGTAAGATCTGGGTCAAGGCCACCGATGATGAAGGTGACTCCACAACTGTGAAGATCGATGTCACGATAATATCTGTCAACGATGCCCCAGTGATATCAAATGTCACTATCTATCCCAGCAATCCAAAGGCTGGTATGGATATGACCATCAGATATGATTACTACGATGTGGAAGAGGATGCTGTAGGTGTCGAGACATACTTGTGGTTCCAGAAGACCGCGGATGGCACCATCACCAATTTCACACAAGCCACCATTGGAACGCATAAGAAGGGTGAGGAATGGTACTGTGTCTTCAAGGTCACAGACGATGCTGGGTCCAAGTATTCCAATGTGGTAACAACAGAGACCATCGTAATTGGTAACTCCGTTCCGGTCATCGACTCGGCATTCATCACTCCAGCTTCAGGCGTCACCACCAACACGAACCTCGAGGCAGGCGTAAGCGGTTGGTATGACATCGACAAGGACGTCTCAGATACCAAGGGTCTGCTCTACCAGTGGCAGATCCATCAGGAGGATGAGTGGCTTGACATACCAGGTGCCACGGGCAAGACCCTCACAAGTGACAACTTCGTCAAAGGCGATGAGATAAGGGTCGTCGTCACTCCATACGAGGACTCGGACATCGGTGTCTCCCGCAACTCGGACTCCATCAAGGTCCAGAACTCTGCACCGGTCATTACCTCCATCGGTATCGACCCCGAACAGCCCACAGAGTCCACAAGCAAGATTCTTGCACTCGTGACCGCAACAGACCCTGACGGCGATGAGATATTCTACAGGTTCAGATGGACAAGCGGAAATGGAGCTTGGGGCGGACAGGAGTGGACCGTCGGTAATGGCTCTGGTGAGAACCAGGAGATAACCTCTACGATAATCAGCTTCTGGGTCGGCAACGACGTTACTCTGGTCATAGAGGTCCGGGACCGCGCGTGGGCGCGCGGCGAGGATGCAACTTACACCTTTACTATCGAACCAGAGGTGGTGGAGGTCGACACTGACAACGATGGCATCCCAGACACCCTTGACAGCGACGATGATGGAGATGGCTGGTCAGATACGACAGAGCTTGAACTGGCGACCGATCCACTTGACAACAGGTCAAAACCCTCTGACTTCGATGGGGACATGATACCTGATGCCCTTGATGAGGACGATGACAACGATGGATGGTCCGATCTTGAGGAGATCAGGTACGGCACTAATCCAAAGAACGCCAATGAGGACCCTGATGCTGATAACAATGGAATCGCAGATGCTGTGGATAACACAAGCACCGATGGAGCAGGCGGAGAGAGCATCAGCTTCGGTTTCCAGGTCCTTCTCATTGTCCTGCTCGTTCTGATATTCGTAATCCTCTTCGCAGCTTCTGTGTTCTTGCTGCTACGCTCCAGGATAATGCCGATGCTTGGACTTGAGGACGAGGACGAGGGACCTGACTACGACGCGCTCATCAGGGCCATGGGCGACATCTCCACCAACACGAAGCTCCTTCCTGCAGCTGCAGGACCAAGCGTCAACGTCGATGGAGTGGACCTTTCCGCCCTGGACCTCAACACAGAACTTGTCGAGTGCGGTGCATGCGGCGAGCTGGTCCCAGAGACCATCTCCGAGTGCCCACACTGCGGCGCAGAGTTCGATGATGATATCATCGACCCCAATGTCTCTGCCGAAGAGGACGAGATGATGGCAGACCTCGAGGAGGACTCCCTTGACGAGTATGACGACCTCGACGATGACTGGGAGGACGAACCCAAGCCAAAGAAGAAGAAGGGAAAGAAGAAGAAGGGTAAGTCCAAAAAGGGCAAGAAGAGGAAATGATCCCAAAGCGTGATGGTCATGGAGATCGCCATCCTTCACCCCGCCTTCTTCGAAGGCAATAACGGGGCCGAGCGGTTCGCCTACGAGATGGGTAAACACCTGAAGGCAGACATCTATACTGTCAGGTTCACCTCCAAGATGGACGAGTTCTACCCAGGCATATCCAACATGGTCCATCCCCTGAAGATGCGGTTTCCGGACTCCTTCTCCATATATCCCTGGGAGTACTATGCAAGGTCAGCCTTGCGTAGGGATGTGAAAGGGGACTTCCTGCTCATCATGTCCAACTTCTGTATGTACAGACATAGCTTCGACAAGCGTCCATACCTCTACCTATGCCACACTCCAGAACGAGGTTTCTATGATCTGAAGAAACCTCTGATGGACAGGATCAACACCTGGCCGTTCGTCTCACGGACCATGGCAAAGACCTCCATGGC
Organism: Thermoplasmatota archaeon; assembly: GCA_028279585.1. GTDB lineage: Archaea > Thermoplasmatota > Penumbrarchaeia > JANQNL01 > JANQNL01 > JANQNL01. The sequence continues at coordinate 9,565 of JANQNL010000166.1, read as the reverse complement.
CATACGGGGAAAGCTTGACCATTACTACTTCTCGAAGGTCGTGGACCCGAACAGGGTTGTGACGAACTCACAGCTTGTTGCTCAGCGCTACGAGAGGATCTACGGGAAAAAGCCTAGAGGAGTTGTCTATGCTCCCATAGACACCACCAGGTTCAACAACAAGGACTCTGAAGGGTTCTTCTTCACCGCGGGTGGTCTGCGCCAGAACAAGCGCGTGGACTGGCAGATAAAGGCCATAGCGAAGACCGGTGAGAAGCTTGTGGTCGCAGGCGACGGTCCAGAAAGAAAGAAGCTTGAGAAGCTTGCAAAGAAGACCGGTGCCAAGGTCGAGTTCCTTGGGCGTGTCGGTGACGACGAGCTTGTGGACCTCTACTCGCGCTGCAGGGCCTTTGTGTTCACAGCAGAGCGGGAGGACTTCGGCATGGCACCGATCGAGGCTTTGGCCTCTGGCAAACCCGTCCTATCTGTTGCAGAGGGCGGGCCCCTCGAATACCTCAACGACAAGAACTCGTTCATGTTCTCCGACGTCAAGGGTCTTAACAAGGCCATTAGAAAGGCTGACGAGGACGTCTGCAACCAGATGAAGAAGGCCTGCAGACGCTCCTCTAAGCGTTATGATTCTGCCCAAGTGGCAAAGCGTATCCTGAAGCACATCAAGGCACTGATGAAGTGATCACTGCTTTGGTGGCTGTGCAGGTGGTGTTCCCGCTGGAGGTGCAGGAGGTTTCTGAGCAGGAGCAGCTGGTGGAGCAGCCGGAGGGGTTCCTGCCGCTGGAGGTGGTGTACCTGCAGCTGCTGGAGGAGTGCCCGCAGCCGGTGGCGGTGTTGCTGGTGGTGGAGTACCGGTAGGCTGTGATGGTGACGCAGCCTTTTCCGTCGGATCCGCAGCAAACTGCGCTGCAGCTGCCTGGTCGGCAGCTGTAGGCTGGTTCTTCAGCACATCAGGCGTTCCTGCTTGTTCAAGCATCTTCGCACCTGCCTCGTAGTCCACGAACTGGTCCTTCTGCTTCCGTTTCTCATACTGCTGCTGTCGGAGCTTCTTCCTGATCTCCAGACCCTTGAGCCTCTTCTGCAGGGTGTTCTTCTCCCTGACCCTCTTGATGAGCATTGCGACACCAGCAATGGCGTTGACCGCAACGAAGAGACCAAGACCTGCAAGGAACAGCAGAGGAGTGGCCAATGGTATGGCCATATGAGTAATGGCGACCAATGGCATCTCAGCCTGCTTGTCAGGTCCTATGATGTTGATGACCAAAGTGAAGGTCTGGGTCTTTCGAAGTCCTTCAGCATCTTCGATGGTAAGTGTGATATCGTATGTGGTCCGGGTCTCCTTCTCTTCCTCGGCTGCTGCGAACTCGAACGTGTATTCCAGTGTTATGATCTTGTTCGTGTTCGTTGAGCTCTGGGACTCTGGGTCCTTCCCCTGCTTGGCTATGAGCCAATAGTAGAGAAGGTCCTGTGAGTAGGAGCCTGTGACGCCCTCTTTGTAGTTCGGCCCGTTCGGGTCGTAGCTGTTCGAAGCGTCGAAGAGGATGGTGATACTGGTGTCGCCCTTTCCAGTTGTGACCGTGAGGGTCTCGCCGATGGTATCGCCCTCGTACTGAACGATGAGCTTGGGCCACTGGATATGGGTTATGATGACCTCTTCCATGTTCGAGTCATCAGAATTGTTCAGGGACATCAGCTGTGGATTTCCATTGTCCACAGCGAAGGCGTAGACCTTGTAGGTCCCATCATCGAACATCAAAGAACCATCGCCGTTCTTCTTCTTCACGTCCCACCTGTAAGAGAAGGTCCATGTGTCGATGGTCTTCTCCTGGGCATTTGTCTCACCCCTGTGGAGAAGGAAGTCATACTGGTCGAAGATCATAACGACGACCTTCGAGACACCCTTACCCTGTGTAATACCATCAGAGTCGAAGTCCTCATCGGTGCAGGTCCCGTTGACGTAGATCTTGGAATCTGGTGAAACCTTGAGCTCGCCCTTCGGTGCCTGTGGAATGGATACCGATACTATCTCTGGAAGATGGTTCACGGCATCCTGGTTGACGGTCACATTGATGGATGTCTCGGAGTTGAAGTTACCATCGGAGGCCCAGATGATTATCTCGTGCATTCCCTCGGCCTCATCGGTGGTGTCCCAATCCACATGCCATGCAGAGTATGCGTCTGGGGCTTCCCCGTCCTGGACGACCTTCATCGGGGTCCCGTCGATCTTGACAGTCACCAGACTGATGTGCGAATCCTCCACAGGAGGTGGGGATGCAGTTCCGCGGATAACACACATTCCACCTACGGTCATGCCCCATGCGGGGGTCTGGCTCTGGATGGATGTGAACTCAACGGAAACGAGCTTGATCGGGAACTCCACCAGGGTGTTGGTGTAGAGCGCCCTGTTGGACCTCATCTCTGTGATACCCCTTGTGGATACCTCGATGTCGTATATGATCTGGGTCGTTGTGGTGGTTGCCACAGCGGCCTTCAGAAGCATATACATCAGACCATCGGAGTCGGTCTTGTCAGAGTCGACCTCCTGGTCGTTGGAAGCGTAATAGACGGTGACATCAGCGTTCTCCAGTGCCTGGCCGCTGTTGTCGTAGACGCTCACATAGAGCCACCAGTAGACATTGATGGTGTCGCCGTTGGTCTTAGGTGAACCAGAGGGGTTGTTTATGGCAACATTGTAAAGGAATCCCTCTTCCTCGGCCTCCATGTAAACGGTCTTTGCCGTTATGTTCGTGAGAATGTAGTATTCGTTCTCGAACTGTTTGTTCTCGTCCATGATGATGGACTTACCGGAAAGGAACTTGAACTGGGAGTTACCCTCGACGAAGATGTCAAGGTCAGACGTGTAACTTCCACCCTTGCTCCAGAACGTTGAATACTCGTCTAGACCGTTGTCGACGATGATATCGTCATCGGCCTCGATCTTGACCTCCATGCTCTCACCGTTGATACCGTAAGAGCCCTGGCCGGTCTTCTCGCCGGACTGACCTGCAGAGCAGTTGATCTCCGTGTTGGAGATCTCGACCTTGTTGAACGACCGGATGTTGAAGTAACAGTCGCCGCCGTCGCCTGCCTTGTCGGAGGCCCCGGAACCGCTGTCCCCACCCTTTCCAGCTGTTAGCTTTATGGTCGAGTCGTCCATGGAGATCTTGTAAAGGCCATTGTCATCGGTCTCGATGCCGCAGGAGGCATAACCTCCTTCTCCACCGTGACCAACGCCCATGCCGGTCCCGCCCTTGGATCCCTCGATGCGGATTATCGAGTTCGTAAAGGCGATGTTGTCCTTGTTGCACTTGACCTGGAAGGACGAATCGTATCCATCCTCACCAGCTCCAGCGCTTTTTGACCCACCATCCGGAGTGGTCTCGTTCTTGACGATGATCTCTGAATCGACGAGCTTGAACTTTGCGCAGTTAGCTATCAACGAACCACCCTTAAGGGTGACCGTGGACTGCTCCACCTTGAACTCGGATGTACCCAGGATGACAACTTCACCATAGACGAGAACGGTGGTTCCCTTAATGGTGAGCTGGCTCTGGTTCAACATCGTGATAGATGTGTACACCTTGTTCGAAGTCACTGTAAGCTGTGCGTTGTCCAATACCAGTTCGTCCGCTCGTGTAGCGGGAGCTGTATCGACCAGTCCCTCCGTGCCTGTGTCACTTGACGTGATCCCCAGACATACGAGCATCATCACTGCTACTAACCCCAATACCAGTAGTCTCTTTGCCAACACTGTGACCACCATCCTACTGCAACAGCTTCCTTCCTTCTGTAAGGTCGAACTGCTTGCTATGACTGTCCGCATACTTCTTTGCGAACACGGCCCCTATGATTATCCACACAACACCGCCTACGATGAACAGGCCCATGAGCATGAAGGGAATGGGTGTGACTTCGGCAGCAAAGAGGAACGCTACAGATAGGACTATCAGGGCTATGCCTGCTCCTATCGCTATGTTCCTGAAGGTCTTGAAAAGCTTCATGGTGTAGGTGAGCTCGACAAGCATTTTCGCCTTGAGCTCCTCCTCATCCTGCCGTATGACATCCATTCGCCTGAAGACATGCCCACAATAGCGGCACATTATCGACTCGGCCTTGGTGTCTTCTACCTGACGCCCACACTTGGTGCAGCGTATCATGTCGTCTGCAGACATGGTACCGGCGGCTACAAGGATATAATTGTATAAAATGTTTGTTCTAAAGCTCTGGATGTATTACGCAGTTATATACGCGCGCGTTGCGGAAACTAGAAAGTACGCCTGTTATGCCGAAAGGAACCCTTTTCATCATCGAGAGGTCGAGATGATTATGTCGGGGGAGCTTATAGGGACCTCTTCTTCTTTTTTGAACTTTCCAACTCGATAGTGACCGATCTCCACAGATCTCCGAAAAAGAGGAAGAGGTGTCGATATCCCGAACCTGTTATCAGATGTTACCGGAACTTCGGGATATCGATCCTTTGGAGTCAGTTTCGGAGATCTGCTCCGATCGTTCACTCCCAAGCCCGATCCCTTAACTGCATGAGCATATCCCACTCCCCTTTGCACCCACAATCGGGTACATCAAGCAGGCCCGGATCGTTGTCGAGGGAGTATACCTCGATGATCTCGAGAAGCTTCAGGTCGCAGGTCCCACAGTTATGGGCTCCCCTGGTCTTTCCCCCAGCTGTGGGTGAGGACATTAGCCTGACACCCTTCTCATTGGCCTTATCAGCGTTCCTTCGCAGGACCTCGAGGACGCTCCATAACCAGGGAGACCTATAAGCACCCCTCTCGTAGAGAGCTTCTACAGCAGTGAAGTTCTGGACGTTCACAGGGTTTATCGAGATGGTCTGGGTAAGGCCCGTGTCAAGCAGGAGGTCCACCGATCTTGAGCAATCCTCTACAGCGCCCCATTCTGTGACGAAAGGAGGCTTCAGGAGGAGGTAGGTCTTCACTCCCACACCGACCTCTTTTGCTGTTTCCGCAGCCTTTTTGTAATCCTCGAACGTGAAGCCTTTGTTGATACAGCCGTAAAGGATGGTCTCGGACGCAGATTCCAGACCGATGGCCACATCGAGCTTGATATCACCCAAAGCCTCCTTGCATTTGAGCAGAGACCCCTTGTCCATGAAGTTGGGTCTGGACTCGATGATGACAAGCCCCAGTTCTTCGAGTTCTGCCAAAGGTTCGAGTGCGCTCCACGGTTCACTTCCAGCCTCGTTCGGGTCAAGGAAGCTTCCAGAGTCGAAGAGCTTGATGATCTTCATGCCAGCCGACCGACCGGCGACGACCTCGATCTGCAGCTTCAACTGGTCAGTGGTCAGCTCCTGGACATGGACGTCGTTGGTGTAACCGCACATCAGGCAGCCTATGCCCCGGGCCCAGGTGCAGCCTGGTGTATTGAGGATGGCAACCATAGCCTGGACGTTCTTTCCCTCGAGGCTGTCGATCTCCTTCCAGGTCGTGATAGGTTCTGTTGGATCGATCCTTCGGCGTGAGTGCTTTAAAGCTCGAGAACGCGCATCGCGTTGGTACTTGCACCACTGCTCGAAGGTCCCACCATATCCCATTCTATTCCCTCTTGATGCTTGGTGCTACGTCGTGAGCATTCCCGGTCTCGCCATGGAACTCGCCGTCCACCACCATCTCGTATCCACCACACACCACGATGCTTGGCATCACAGCTTCCATCCCCTCGAACGGCGTCCATCCACATTTGTGGGCAAGCTCCAGACCTTCGATGGGGGCAAGCTTGGTCGGGTCGAATCCCACGATGTCCGCGTCCATCCCTTTGGATATGGCTCCCTTGCGTGACAGGCCGTAGACCTTCGCAGGACCTATGGATGTCAGACCAACGAACATAGGCATGGTTATCCTATGCTGGACAGCTGCTGCGAACATCATCGGTACCATGGTCCCAACACCCGGGACGCCAGATGGTGCCTTCGCAAAGTCCAGCTCCTTCTCTGAAAGGGTGTGAGGTGCGTGGTCGGAAGCCACCATGTCGATATGACCATCGACTATAGCTTTCCACAGTCCATCCTGGTCCTCAGTGGACCGTAGGGGGGGGTTGACCTTACCGCGTGTATCGAGGATGTCCTTGGCGACCAAGAACAGGTGATGAGGTGTGACCTCTGCTGTAACACCGGGCCCTCGAAGGACGGGGACCACTTGGCCAGATGTCACGTGGGCGATATGCGCCTTTACCCCCTCGGTCATTGAAATGAAGTTTTGAACGGCTATCATTTCAGCTTCCACGGGCCGCCTCCGGTCGTGGTCCACGGTGGAGTTGTTTGGAAGCTTCTTGTTCGCCTCGATCATGGGTTGGTCCTCAGCGTGGACCGTGAGAGTCTTTCCTGGGGCCAACCTCTTGTGAAGATCGATGAGCTTCTTTTGGAGCTTTGTATCGTCAACGAGCAGGTTCCCTGTGGAGGAGGCCACGAACAGCTTGGACCCGACAGCCAGGTCCAATGCTTTCTTGGCATCGATCTCATCATCCAATGCTCCAGGCGTCAGCCCGTAGAATGTACCGAAGTTCGCATACGAGCTCCTTTCGAACAGGTCCAGCTTTGATGCGACCTCGGAAGAACAGGTTGTTGGAGGATCAGTGTTCGGCATGTCCAGGACAGTGCATGTCCCTCCCCGAACAGCAGCTTCGCTCTCTGTGGAGATGTTAGCCTTATCTGGAAAACCAGGGGTCCTGAAGTGGACGTGCGCGTCGATACCACCAGGAACGAGCATCCCTCTGGAAAGCACGACCTTCCGAGGTAGGGTCCCAACCCTGTCAATATGTCCTTTAACAGCCTCGATCCTACCATCAAGAATACCGATATCGCAGCTCCTTGGCCCCCCGGCCAGGAAGGTGTTGCCAGAGACTATGAGGTCGTACACTTGTCCACCTACATCTTCTCTTTGATAAGACCTTTGGGTTTGGATTCTGTAAATACCTTGGCCTGGAAGGCCTCGAACTGGACCTTGCCTGTCCTCCACCTCTCCGGTGGGATGCCTGCTTTGAGGCAGGTGTGTGAAAGGAACATCTCAGCGTCCCAACCCTGTTCCACAGGGACCTGTGGAAGGAGAAGACCACGGCTGAATCCCATGGATGCTATAAGCCCATCCCTTCCAACGGCTATGGCATCCGGCAACTTATCCGGGTCTTTGACCCTGATGACCTGTGGTGGTGTCAGCAGCGAGACCTCGATTATCACCTTGCTCAATTCCTTGAGCTTCATCGGTGGGAACCTTGGGTCCTTGGTTGCGGCTGCGACAGCAGCTTCCGGAATGGCCTTCTTCAGTGCAAAGATGGGCTCTGGGAACCCGATGCATCCACGAAGGTCATTGGATGGATATTTGTGGAGGGTAACGAACACTCCACCTTCCTGCTTGAACTTCTTTGGGAACATGATCTTTGGGACCTTGCCATTGTTTAGATAGGTCTCAAGGACCTGCCTTGCAGCCTTGATGGCGAACTCTCCGTCCTCAACTGTATACATCCTATCCCCCCGATGCTACTTTGATGAGCTTGATCCTCATTCCGTCATGGACCGGTGTGTCCATGGGAACTGGATGCCCCTCTGTTATCGCAACGAAACCGTCTGGGAAAAGATTGATGGTCCGCAGAACGTCCTCGATCCTGAAGCCGGGCTCGGTGGACACCTCTCTGTCCAGGTCCCCGACCATGGAGATCGTGACACTTATCTTGTTCTGACGGACTAGCATCTTCTGTGACCTCAATCATATTTCTTGCATGAATGGCAGTAATACCTCTTGTACTGCTTGACGTACTTCAGCGGTGCTCCACATTTACTGCACTTGTTCTTTGGCGGTGGTGGTGGAGGTGGTTCTGATTTATTAGCAACATGGAGGTCCCAGCGGAACGAATGTCCGCACTTGGGGCAGTTACCTGTTCCATCGTCGAAGAAGTCCAGCCGCTTGTTCCCACATTCGGAACAGATTCCCTGTGTCGGTTTCTTTACACCAGAAGCTGCTCGTGCGCTCTGCTTGAGGGATGCACCACAACTATGACAGAACCTTCCACCCTTGTTCTTGACCCCACAGACAGGACAGGCGTTCTTGCCCTTCTTTGCAGGCTTGGATGGTTTGGACCTGGAGCCAGGCTTCACCTTCCGTGCGTTCGGTGGGTCCTTTTTCAGTGTCCCACCCTTTCCGCAGCTTGGGCACTTGACCCTGGTCGGTCGAAGTGGCGTCTCCACAAGGATCTCTCCCCCACACTTGCAGGGGATAACGATAGGAACATAATCGTCATCGAAGTCGTCATCATCGTCGTCCATGGGTCCGAAGATATCTTCGAACTCATCATCTTCGATAGCATCGACATCGATGTCTGGATACTTCTTCTTCTTGCTGGATTCTGCAGCAATTGGAGGTTCACCGCGCTCCTTCCGTTTCTCGGCAAGGCGTTTTTCACGCCTTTTGCGGATCTCATCTGCCTGCTTTTCCTTATCAGCATCCTCTTTCTCGACAAGCTTTCTAGCTTTGTCCTTCCACTTGCCTGTTGCCTCCCAGCCACAGGCTGAACATTTCGTATAAGGTCTGTATACCTCGTTCTTACACTTTGGACATGGAACGCTCATTCTGACCCCTCGGACAGGTGTTGTGTTCAAACGTATGGACCAGATGTGACCTCACTCTAGGACCGATGTTCGAACATATTATGAAGTGGATATATATAAAATGCGGTATCTTGAACCTCAAAGATGCACCATTTATGCACGGTTGGGATTCAGAACCTGTCCATAAAGTCTGCGACCTGACGAAGGTCGGACACCTTGTGCTCCCAATCTGTTTCTCGTGTTACTGCGACTGGGATGTAATCGTTGGTGAGCATGAGCGCAGGCATGTTGGCCTTCTTTGCTCCTGTCAGTTCATGATTGGCACCATCACCGACGAAAAGGACCTGCTCTGGACTCAGGCCAAGCCTTTCTGCAGCTATGCGGTATATCTCGGGGTCGGGTTTGGCAAGGCCAACATCGCTTGAGAATACCACATCGTCGAAGATACCATGGAACGCACTTTTTGGCCAGAGGTCCTCGATGTCCTTGCTGCAGTTGGTTAGACATGAGACCTTCTTGCCTTTGGCCCGGATGGCGTCGATGGCCTCGATCGCTCCAGGTCTTGGGACCAGATGATCTCTGAAGTATCCGGTCTTGATGCTCGCTGCTTCTTCCAGCAGGTCCTTCGATGGTTTGAAGCCAGCGTACATGGCGATCTTTTCGATGTCAGCCAGGACCGAACCGTTCGCCCCTATCATCCTGTCTGGCTGTGTAGGCAACCATGCTTCACGGATGGCCTTTGGGTCTGCCTGCATGACCTGGGCGATGTGGTCGATGAGAACGTGGTACTTCTCTCTGTTGAGCCCGATAATGAGTGTGTCGAACAGGTCGAAAGCTACAGCCTCTACCATGGATGGGGGGAATGCACTGGTCGTATAGGTGGTTTGTCCATGATGGGATTATGCAATGGGGGCGGCCCACCCCCACCCCCTCCCAACCCCCCCACCCGACTTCGACCTCTGGCTCGTGCCTCTCCCTCACCCACCTGAGGTCGAAGTCCAT
>JANQNL010000101.1 GCA_028279585.1 Thermoplasmatota archaeon | reverse complement strand
GATACTGTCCTGCAGGGGCTTGTGGAGCCAGACATTGGTCAGGAAGCTCCTGGCCACCTTGGGGGAAGACCCCCAGCAGGTGATCGATGCTATAAGTGAAGAGCTTGTGGACGATAACTCCAAAGCACTTCTCGAAGAGCCTCTCATAGAGCTTTTCGAACGCGAGAAGAAAACCTACGAGGAAGACTTCTACGACAACGAGCTCAAGAACGTGGATGAGCAGCTCACGGTCTGCAGGAAGTTCCTGGGACAGCGTGGAGCGTGGATTGACACTGAAGCAGGTCGGAGCCTGCTGGCCCCGGTCCTGGATAGGATCCTGGACAGACCGTTCCTTGCCAAGGCCGTGGACCTCTCTGTCACTTCGGACCTCAACTTTGTTCTTAAAAAGCGTCTCAACCTGGCGAACGTCATAGGCTCACACTACGCCCAGACCAATCTCATGGACTTCATCCGCGACAATGAGATGGACATCTTCGAACAGGAGCACATGTACGACCTGCCAGTGTTCCTGGACAGGGACCTTTCCTGGAAGGTGTTCAGCCTCATGGACGACATGGTGGAGATGAACAAGCTCCACTTGACCGGAAGCCTGGATGGGATGAGCTCGATACCGTTCGATTCTATCGACCTACTGCCTTTGGACAAGAACGCCGAAACCCTTGGCAAGGCATACATCAAGTACTTCCTGGAGACAGACTTCGCCTGGGGAGTGATCCAGCTAATGGCTGCGGACGAGGACAACGACAAGCATTGTCTCAACTCTGCGCTCCAGTTCACGATATCGATCGCTGCAGACCTATGGTGGAGAGCATCCATGCTTGCGATGTTCAGGGGGGAAAAGGAGGTGGATGCCAAGGGTATGATGGATGGCATCGTGTTCCTGGACATGGACCTGCTGGACTCCTGGGGACTTGGCGAGATCGTGTGAAATACAAGCCTGGACCAGCATTTTAAGCAATACAGTTTTAAACTGTACTTATCTTAGTAGTAATAAGATGCCAGCCGATCCATTCCCCAAACGGACCTATTCAGGTCCAGGAGACCTTCTTTCTGACGTAGCCTGGACCACTTATATTCTACCATACTACCTCAAGGCACAGAAGGAACCGCTCATCACTAAAGCTTTCAAGGAACGGATAATGATGGCCATCACCCAGGTCAACGGCTGTAAGAGATGTACACAGATACATACCAAGCTGGCATTAGAGGCTGGAGTCACCAAGAATCAGCTCAAAGCAATGGCGCTTGGTGACCTGGACGAATGCCCGGAAGAGGAGTATGTGGCCTTGCTGTATGCGAGACGATGGGCCGAGACCGACATGAAGCCAGAGAAGAAGCTTCGCAGGCGTCTCTACAAGGAGTACGGAAAGGAGAAGGCATACCAGATAGAGATGTACATGCGCCAGATCCGGATAGGGAACTATACAGGGAACTGGCCGGATTGGCTTCTCTACAACATCTCTGGCGGGAAACTCGGGGTCTAACCGCAACCCCCATTACCATCTGTTACCATCCGGGAGCATGAGCTTTCCCTTGGAGCTGAACTTCTCGACCATGAAATATCCATACACCATACCGAAGGTCAAGGTCCAGACCCTGGATGGAGAAGTGGCCCTGGACAAGCATGTTCTGAGCTATGGCTACAGGGAAAAGGATGGCAAGCTCCACCCGGTCCTCACCTTGTTCGATCTAAAGCTGAAGAAGGTCGAGGCTGTTGACCTGAACGAGGTGAAGCGCTTCAAGATCATCATCGATCCGAAGCGATACTGCGTCGGAAAATACCGTGATGAGCCGGAGCTATGCGGTAAGGGTCTATGGGAGAGGTGGCCTCTGGAGCAGTGCAAGGAGTGTCTCCAGGAGTTCGTGAAGCGTCCGAACTGTGTGTTCGCAGCCAACTGCGGATCGGACGAATGCGATAAACCGGCTTGCTACCAGCCACATAGTGTTTACCTGGCGTTCTTTGGAAAGATCGTCAAGGTCGGTATGACCATGACCGAGAGGTTCGAAAAGAGGCTCACAGAACAGGCAGCGGACGCGTTCGTGCATGTATGCACTGCTCCCACAAGACCTGCAGCCAGGACCATAGAGCATTACATCTCCAAGCAGCTCAAGCTAAAGGAGATGGTACAGGTCCGGATGCTCATCAAGACCCTGGAGGAGCCTTTCGACACGATCTGGGCCAACAAGGCCTACGAGGAGCTCATAGAGCCGATCACCAAGCTCGTAGTGGAGATAGGCCCGGAGATCGAAAGGGACTGGGGAAAGGCTCCAGAGCTCGTTCTGGACGGCATCTCGTTCAACTACAGGGATGGTCTGGACAGAGGCTATATACAGAACGTGAACCAGCCAAAGGACCCTGCGAGCCATGCAGGTGAGGTCGTGTGGATAAGAGGAAAGCTGCTCATCTACAGGAACCATGGGACCTATGCGATGCGGCTGGACAAGCTTTCGAGCCATCTTGTCCATTTCGAGTATGAATAAGATGGAAGCAAGACAAATCTTAAAATACGCTGTGGACCTTGCCAGGCCAATGAGCGACGAAAGCGGCTTCCATCCCAACCTCATGGTCCCCAAGTTCGTCTTCCTGACAAAAGGTATAGGCAGGGACTTCCACAAGCTCAACTCTTTCGAGCTTGCGCTCCGTTCTGCAGGGATAGAGAAGTTCAACCTGGTGAGCGTGTCGTCCATACTTCCTCCAGGTTGTGAGATAATCTCCAGGGAGGAGGGCCTTAAGAAGCTCACCCCAGGCCAGATCGCTTTCGTGGTCCTTGCAAAGCATGACTCCGACATCCTGGACGAGAAGATAGCCGCATCCGTGGGTATGGCGGTCCCCAAGAACAGGGAGAACTACGGTTACCTCTCCGAGCATCATTGCGAGGGACAGGATGAGAAAGCCGCAGGTGAGTACGCAGAGGACCTTGCGGCACACATGTTGGCGTCCACCCTGGGCATCACTGGTTTCAAGACCGATACGGCCTGGGACGAGAAGAAGGAGATCTACAAGATGGACGGGCGCATCGTAAGCACCCAGAACCTCACCCAAACCGCTACTGTGGAAAAGGATGAGGAATGGACCACGGTCATCGTTGCTGCTGTGCTTATCCTTTAAGCGGTTTTCGTGCTATTCTTCTTTCGAAGCTTTTTCTTCGCTATAGCGAAGATCACCACTATGGCCACAAGTGCCATGATAAGATACTGGAACTCTGGGATAGCGGTGGTGTCGGTTGCAGAGTCAGAGACCTGGCCGTTCTTGGTCTGAACGGTCACGGTCGTCACATCAGTGGCGTTACCTGTGAAGTCTGATGGGACCTCGATCTCGACGATTATCTTGAAGGACTGGCTGCGCTTGAGGAGCCCAGTGTCGGGGATGCTGTTGCCGTTGGACTCGTAGGTAGGGTTCCTGTAATCCCAGGAGCCATCACCATCGGTATCGGTACCCATCTTTACATCACCAGAGTCCAGCACACCGTTACCATTGACGTCATGGTAGACCGACACGTTCAGACCAAGCGTCGAGCTTACAGTGATGTCGAACTTCTTTGAACCTTTACCTGTGTTCGTGATCGTATGAGAGTATGTCACATTGGTTCCGGCTGTGGCAGTTCCCGAGTTGTTCGGTGAGATAACAACACTCTGGGAGACACCAATGGGTTTGACCTGGTCGATGACCAGACCCTGCTTGTCCTCCATCCTCAATACCGCCTCATAATTTCCAGACATGAAACTGTGGTTGAACTGGATGGACCCGTTAAAATCATAGTAGGGCTTGTCACCAGTAGGATCAGAGGCAAGGAGGTCGAGCTGTACGGTATCCACAAGATGCCTGGGAGCCCTGGTCCATGCTCTTGTCCCAAGGTCATCCTCCAGGTAGAACAGGTCGACGTACACACCCTCGATGTCCTTTGGACCGAAGGCTGTAGACACGTTCGCCTCATACTCATACCAGTTTCCAGTGACCCAGGTGGTGTTCGCAGCACCTGTAGAATCAAGGATATCGAATTCGTTGATGTCAAGGTAGTAAGGAGTAGGAATGTCCACCCTGGAAGGATAGGTCTCTGAATCGTAGTAGAGGTCAATGGATGTCCACATCATGGATACGGACACTGTGACCGTAAGCTTGGCATCCTTCTCGAGCTTGTCCACAGGAGTTATGATGAACGTATGCCAGCCTGCAGAGTAGATGGTCTGCTTGGCGATACCTACGTCCCTGGTGCCATGGCGAAGCTCCACTTCCACAGATGGGAACTTCCAGCCCCAGAACGGGTTTGGATCGATATACAGCGTCACGGGGATGTAATCCTCCACGTCGATCTCTGTAGGGATAGCGAACTCCGTGGTCCACTGGTGGGCATCTCCAGCATTCAAACGCATTATCTGGGTGGAGGGTCCACGGGTTGTGTTCATGATGTCGTTGGTGCCTGTCTCGTGAAGGAAGTATGCCTTGAGCGCTGTTGGGCTCTTTGCATCGATGGTTGCTGTGGCACTATCCCTTCCACGAATGATATTGGTCATGCCTTCAACGTAGGCCTCGAGGTCGGTGTTGTCTATCAAACTGGATGCCAGAAGTGGGACGTACTTGATCATACGAACTTCCTTGAAAGCATAAGCGGAGAGTGTGATCTCTGGTATACCATCGAAGTCTGGGTCCTGTAGCGGACTGACCCAGTCGTAGGTTCCATCACCGTTGTTGTCTGAAGCGATTATACTAGCTCCGAACCACAGCTCGGTCTTCCAACCCTGGTCCGATGCAGATACGTTCAGCTCCACGCGCTCCTGCCATCCACCTGTGTTGAACACTCGGAAATCGAAATCAACAGTGGAGTTGGGGGCTGCCCACTTAGTTTGGTCCTTGAGTACATCGACACCCCGGGGTTCTGGGATGATGAAGTACCCTTCACCTGTGGCAGTAAGGCCATTGTTCTCACGGGCCACCACCTCGATGAGGTAGACGCCTGTAGGCATGAAGGCGTTGATGTAAAGGTAGAAGTCGAACCACTTGTAACCAGGAAGTGCCGGAGGTCCCTGGAGGACGTACCCCATAGGCTGGTCGATGACAACTGGAGCACCGGTAGGATCCCAGATGGTGATGTTGGCGCCACGGATATCGTATGCACCAATCGGGTTCGTGACGTTAGCAACTATACGTATCGTCTGGTTCTTATCGATCTTGTGGGTCAGTTCACCCGCGTCGTTGTAGACCGTGACGTTCTCCAGGTCAATTACCGTGTTCGATCGAACCTCCACCCTAGAGTCGCGAGTATCATCACCATAATAGATCGTAGTTCGCCCGTAGTTCTTCTGGCTGACCGTCAGGTCCATGTTGTAGTATTGACCGACACCTTCGACCCTTGGAGCCATGACGAAGTCATACCAGCCCGCAGTCCTGACATCCTCGATCTCTGCGGTTCCTATCACGGTCGAGCCGTTATAGAGGGTCACGTTCACGGTAGGATACCAGAACCAGAGACCTGTGGTGGAGAGGTAAAGGCTCACGGTTATGAGGTTGGTGAGGTTGAAGTCGTAGGCGAACTGCGGGGCCTGGGTCCAAGTGTGCGTACTGGTCCTGGTTATCTGAACTGAAGCTGGAGAGGACCGGTCGCCGAGGGTCGTGTTCATGATATCTGTGCTACCAGACTCCCAGAGATAGAAGGCCTTCTTCGGTGCAAGGACCCTTGTGTCCATACCGTCCGCCCTGGTCCTGTAGTCACCGTATCGAGCGGTCTCGGTGTTTCCGAACTCCACCCGGATACGGGTGTTATTGGTAAGAGGCGTCAGCACGATCTGGCCATACTCATAGTGCCAAGGAGCGGTCACCCATCCGTCCTCGGACTCCACACGGGCCTTCTCATAGATCCCGGATTCAGGCTCTAAATAATAGAGGCCGCGGAACAGGACCTCATCTGGGAAGGAAAGGTCGCCGATGTTGAGCATGCCGATGCCAGTTGTCTTGAAGTTGACTATCCACCTGGGTGCATTCTCGAGCGCTGCCGTGAAGTTCTGTTCATTGGGCTGCATTGTCCTGACCCAATCAAAGAACGCCTCGTCCCTGGAGGTCACAGTGGACACGGGGTTGAGAAGCTCCACAGACCGTCCTGCAGACGCGATCACGCCACCGGTACCATCAAGGCCGAAGGCAGTCATATCGATGGTGGTGTTGTCCCAGTCCCTGGCCTCGAAGAAGATGGCCATCTGTCCAGAGCTGTAGTCGAGCATGGGCAGCCCGTGCGTCCTGCGTGTCGCATCGACCATGTTGCCGATGCCAGAGAGAGTGAATGCCCCCTCCATCTTGTGCCTATTGGTGGATACGGCCCAGGCAAGGTTGGAATCTGTGGCCGTGAACTCGTAGACCCAAGGTCTATTGCCGGTAAAGACCAGGGTCTGCATGTTCACGACGTATCCATACTTGCCCTCGATGAGCAGGGCCGCATCAGCACCAAAAGGTCTGTCCTCGGTGTAATGACCGGTGGACATGTCACCGTCCACATTGACATAGACAAGGATGGTGTCCTTACCAAGCGACGCTTCTGGTAGAACGTAATTTTCAGGAATAGGTGGAATGTCAGGATTAAGAGGAGCGATGTCGCCGCCATCTGGGTATCCATCACCATCAGTGTCTGTGTTCGTGACGTTGGTGAGGCTGATGACGTTCTCGTAGTCGTCTGCAAGACCGTCACCATCTGAATCCGTTGCGTCATCCGGGTTGGGGTCAAGTGGGTCCCAGACGCCGTCGCCGTCAGCATCTTCGCGCTCCCACAGTGGAATGTTGCGGACAAGCGGGTTCGTTGCCAACGCAGAGCCGCCCATCATGTCACCTACAACGTCCAGCCTGAAGACGACCCGGTTATCCTCAAGCTTGACATCGTAAGCCTCGATATCCGCGCCCGGCATGAAGCCTGGTGGGAGGTTGGTCATGTTCAGGGTCGTGTTCGTAACATCGGACTCGTGTGGGTCGTAGAACCTGCCCTCAAGCGGCCAATCGTTGAACACACCGTCAATGTGTATGGCGTCAGGGAAGTGGCCCACGATCATATCTGCAGAGCGCTGACCGGGGAGCCTGTAGGATGAAAGGGTCACAGAGTCTCCCTTGCCCAGAAGGGTGCCAGCGGTCTCGTAGGCCATGCCGAGAACGAGCTCCTCGACGGCCAGGAGGTCCATGTGGTTCGGGTCGAGCTCGAGCACAACGAAGATCTCTGTCTCATCGTCCTTTTCGAGCACGAAGAGCGGTTCATCATCGGATGAAGTGAAAGTGATAGTAAGGTTGTTGACAAAGTCCTGGTCGGAGAACAGGTCGTTTGCTGAAAGTGTGGCAAGCCATGTGTCGCTGTCGGCGTCGAACCTGTTGTTTCCCTGTGCATCGGAGTAGAGCTTGACCGTCATCATGGTCCTGTCCAGAAGTCGTGGGATAGGAGCCCTGGACGAAAGCGCCCTGGTGGGTCCACCGCGGGTATCTGTGACCACGGCATCTCCCCAGAAGGCGT
>JANQNL010000195.1 GCA_028279585.1 Thermoplasmatota archaeon | reverse complement strand
CCTCTGCGACCTCTCCATCCTCCGGTGGTGGTGGGAGCTCGTCCTCGGAAGGCTCTTCTGGCTCGCCCTTGTCCTTGCCGCCACCGCCTCTTGCGAAGGCGATGATCACAGCGATGAAGAGGATGATGACGATCACGGCCAGGATGACAATGGCTGCAACAAGTCCGTAGAAGGTTCCAGATGAGTATCCCTCACCGTCTCCTCCGTCCTGTCCGACAGTGGTGTTACCACCAGTGCCATTGCCATCTGTGCCGTTGGTGCCGCCATCTCCGCCACCCCCATCTGTGGTCGGTTCATCACCGAGCTTGATGGTGTCGTAGCCATAGCCTGATGGGGCCCACCCGACAGCGAGGTAGAAGATCTCGACCTTTGGTGGGTCACCGCCATCACCGTCACCGCCATCTGTGACCGGTTCAGGTGTTGGGTAGGTGAGTTCCATCTGATAGGTGCCACTCCATGTTCCGGATTCAGCATCTATCTCGACCTTCTTCATCATGTCCTCTGGATCGGCCATGCCGTAGTAGGTGAAGTCCGCATCGTCTATGGACGTTCCAGAGTAGATGTAGACAACGGTTACCTCGTCGGAACAGGTTCCTTCGAAGATGTAGTCCGTGGTCATGGTGGTGGTATCATCGCCGTTGTCGACGATGGTCGTCTCCACCTCGCACTTGGTCCAGGCAACAGTGACGGTCTCATCATAGTTGTCCTGCTCGTCCGCGGTCTCGTCGGTCACACCAAGGAGCCACCATTCTGGGTCGACCGTTACGACTGGGTCGCCTGGGTCTTCCTCTGTAGCCTCGAGATACTCGATGTCGTAGTGGCCGAAGTTGTCCCATCCGACAGCAGCATAGTGGTAGGTAATGACCGGTGGGTCATCGCCATCTGTGCCGTCTGCTGGATCTGGGATCGGGAAGGTCATGTTGTTCCATCCTTCCCACATCCACTTGCCATCTACTGGTGTTATCTCGAGCGTGGTCGTCGTTCCAGGCTCATAGAACGGCATGAAGGTGTATGGGTCGTCATCCATCTGTGTTGCTGTGTAGATGTGGATCACGATAACTTCCTCTGACGAAAGTCCTGTGAACTTGTAGAACGAGGATATCGTCATGTCCGTTCCATCGTCTGTTATGTTAACGATGTACACAGCAGAATAGAAGGTGATGTCGACCTCACCTGTTGCGTTCTTATCTGGATCGAAGGTGGTCCACCACTCTGGGTCAACAGATCCATCGGACATGTTGACCATTATGGTCATCTCTCCGATCAGACCGGTGCTATCAGTGGCCTTGAAGGTGATGTTGTGGGAACCTATGGAGAGGTTCACATCTGCCACCATCAGATCTGTTCCGAGAACACCATCGACATCGGAGGTCCACTCATAGGTGAGCGAGTCACCCCATGGGATGTCCACATCGGTCGCAGTGGCCTCGAGCGTGATGAGGTCCTCAACGACGTTGGTCGCGTTGTGGGAGATGATGTCGACCACAGGTGCGTGAGGCACATTGTCAATGGAAATGTTCAGAGTTACTGTATCATTTCCAGCAGTTGCAGTGCCGTTCATGTCATCGACCCTGACATCCACCAGTACGAACATTCCATCAGCTGGCACTGGGTTGTAATACAATACACCCGTGGTCGCGTTGATGGTCATGTTCATTGTGGTGTTCATGATGCTGTATGTAAGCATGTCACCATCGATGTCCATTGCGTAGACGGTGTAGTTGTTCTCTATCTCCTGGGTGGCTGTCAGATTGACGGTACCATTCCATGGAGTTAGAGAATCAACATCGATTATCACTGGTGCATCGTTGGTTGGTGTCACGTTGACCCAGAACTTCCAGTAGGTACTCCAGTGTCCATCATCTGCTATGCATTTGATGGTCACATTACCGAACCAGTCAGCCTTTGGCTCGATGGTCACTATCTTAGTTGTTGGGTTGACGGTGAAGGTTATGTTATCCTCCCCACCCTCGAAGGTGAAGGTCAGTGGACCATCGTCAGTGACGTAGTCATCCAGGTCAAGGGTCGAGTCCACTGCGTCCTCCTCGATCTCGATATCTGGGATGTCTGCAAGGACGTCTGGTCTGAAGTTGGTGTTGACGTCGTTGGTCTGGACCTGCCACCAATTGTGTGTACCATCGAAGTACATCCTCAAGATAACGAGTTCTGTTGTGTTATCATCCTCGATGTCCCAGGCGCTCCAGATCGGTAGGTAGTCGAGGTCACCAGACTCCCAGGTGATGTATCCGGATTCGAGCTCAACAAGATACATATTGTACTGGTAGCCCCATGCTGTGAGCTCACCGATCCTATAAAGGTGCTCATAGTAGTAATCCCTGTCCAGATCGAGGTTGTCAAAGTAGAGTCCAGGACCCTGAAGCTCGGTCCTAAGGGTCCAATCTTCAGTGTTGTAATACTTCTTCGATCCAGTCTCGTGGAACAACGTATGGTCCTCATCCATCGCATAATCATAATCGACAAGACCTCCAATTGGTTCCTGGATATAGCTATGCAACTGTGTAAAGGTTGTAGAACCATCAAAGTCATAGAACCTCCACCTGTAGTAGGTAGCTTTAGCCTGTCTATCTATCAGCTCTGGTGTGCTGTCTCCTACAATATCTGATCCATATATGTTGTGGAAGACCTCATCCGTTACCTGGTATATCGGGGTCAAGGCCCAGTTCATTGGATCATAGATAGTGTAGTTCCTGGTCCATTTACCATCATTTTCTCCAGACACTACGATCTGCAAGTAATCTCTGTCCAGGTAGATGTTACGAGTGATACCATATTGAGCATTCTCTTGCATAAACAATGAGAAGGTGAACATCTCTGTGAACGTAGATCCATTGACCAATGTCCATGTGTAGTTCTTATGAGCACCGTAATGGTTCCTCCAGTATGCTCTCCAGAACAGATCCCTCACACCGTCGTAGTCAATGTCTCTAATTCCGATGTACGAATATGCATCATGGACACCATTGACAATTGGTGACTGGTAGTATATCGAACCATCAACAGCAGAGAAGATAGTGCTCTGAGATGTGTTCGTAGCACTGTTGTTCATGTAGCGGTGCCTTATCTGGAAGTGTAACCCTTCTGCCCAGTAATACCACCAACTACTATCTACAACACCCAGAGGCCCAACATTGAACGGACCTACGGTCCAAACCATTGTGAACATTGACAGATTTAAGAATGTCATATTAAAGAAGTAATCATTGTTCACTTTCCACTTATATTTAAGAACGAACCCAGAGACACCATCCCCGTCATGATCTCTGTTGGTCATTTGGAGCAGGCCAGCTATCTTCAAGGTCTTGTTATATATCATGGACCCTGCGTTCAGATCCCACAGCCTGAACATCCTGACATCGTTGATTGCTGAGATATTGAATACTAATATATCGGGGACACCATCGTAATTAAAATCATCGATCATCTGCTTGAACTCATTTGCAGGTGAACCAATGTCCTGGTTGAGCATCACGACACCGGTCATGCCATCATGGACCACGAATCCCCAAACGATAGAGGTTGTCCATATCTTCAAGAAAACATCTAGATCTCCATCACCATCAAAGTCCTCGTAGGTATACTCACCGATCATGATACCCCTATATCCAGACCAGAGATACGACCACCCACTCGCGGAGTAAACGAAGTCGATCCATGTGCCATTGCCTGTGTAATAGGCATGGATAATGATCTCATATGCTCCATCATTGTTGAAGTCGACGAACTCCCACCACGTATCGAACCAATGGCCGATATCGGTGGTGTTCAGAACGATAGTATAGGTCGTCAGATCGAAGACATGCAGATATCCTTCACTGATGCCGAACCATCTTCCATAGAAGATCAACTCCTCGGTCCCATCTCCATTTAGGTCGAAGAAGTTGATGTCCATCATTGGGTACCTCGAGGAGGTCCATGCAGATGCATAACCTGGTAATGAGAAGACCCAGATCCTTGCATCACTATACATCATCGAATTGTTGTAACCCCATAGGACGAGGTTGGACCCAACGATGTTCCAATCGATCGAATGGTAATCCGCAATGAACGTGAACTCCACGGTCTTTGTGGAGAGATCATAGACCACAACCTTGGAATCCGTACCATCAGAGTCTATGATGAGGATCTCTGTGACCCCGTCACCATCGATGTCCATTATCGTCGCATCGTCGTATCCAATGGTGAAGTTATACAAGAAATACTCGGAACCATCGTTCAACTCGAAGATGACCAGATAGTACTCACCGAAATCGTTCTGAGCTACGGCGATGTACTCATCGATGCCATCCCCAGTGATGTCCGTCCACCAGTTGGTTATAACCGACCCATCATATTTCGCAGACAGGGCCCGCTCAACGATCGGGTCGTTGGCAGGGTTCCCCCATCTCCCTTCTTCTTCACCGGTCTCCTGAACGTCCGCCGTGGTTGTGGCGAACACAGCAAAACCGGTCATAATCATAATTAGCACTAATGCTAAAGCTGCAAATTTTCGCAATCCCATATATCACACGCTCCTAGCTAGGATATGAACTGATAGCGACTATTGAGTGCCCCCATATAAGGATTTCTACTTCATTATAAACAAACAATGCATATTCTATATATACGCACATACGTAGGTGAACAATTGTTCAGGCTACCAATTCCCCCATGACCCGCTCCTGTGTCCAGCCGAACGGAAGCAGCAGTGATTCCACGGATCTAGAGAGGACTTTCAGATAGTAACTCGTGTCGTATCTCATGCCCTCTTCCATGAACCACGCGGGCCTCACCTTCCTCGCAGGGTCCGACGAGTTCGAGTCCGTGACGAGGTACCTTATTTTCTG
The DNA here is from genome assembly GCA_028279585.1 of Thermoplasmatota archaeon. GTDB lineage: Archaea > Thermoplasmatota > Penumbrarchaeia > JANQNL01 > JANQNL01 > JANQNL01. The sequence goes on along the minus strand of JANQNL010000195.1, from coordinate 433 downwards.
ACCCGGCGAGGTATTGATCCCCTCTCTTTCGAGCTGGTATAGGCAGGCCGCCTGCTCGTTGAGCGTGCGGTACTCGGGGAGGTCCTTTGATACTGATTTGGTGAACACCAGGTCCTTTGGGTCCACCTTGCCCTGGGTGAGCTTGTGACCATACTCCCTGGCTCTGCCCAGACAGATCGGGATGCGCCCTTGGAAACCTTTCGCGTCTTCGGCATGGGCGAGGATGTCCAGCAGGTCGAGTTGGACCTTTCTGATGAAGTCTGGAGTGTCATGGCGTCTGGCCTCCACACCCCTGACCCGCATCTCGCCGTTCTCGCGGGCCACCTGTGCTACGGACACTCCGCTGTTGATCTGGGCAAGGATAGCAAGCTTGAACTCGCGCGTGTAGGTCGTTCTGGGCTTTGTCATGCTTCACCTCCATTGTCGAAAAAGC
>JANQNL010000194.1 GCA_028279585.1 Thermoplasmatota archaeon | reverse complement strand
GGCAACCAGGGCGGCGACGCCGGCTGGGGCGACTGCGAGGACGGCGAGGGCGGCGATGGCGACGGTGATGGTAACTCCGACGACGATGGTGATGGTCTTTCCGATATGGCCGAGATGATGATGGGCACAGACCCTAACAACCCGGATACTGATGGAGACGGCCTCCCAGACGACAAGGAGATCGAGTTCGCCACCGATCCGAACGATTGGGATACCGACAACGACCTTCTAATGGATGGTAACGAGATCGGTATCGACCAGGAATCAACCGACGGTCATTTCGTCGACTCTGACTACGACGGATTGTGATCCGTAAAACGAGAACATCCCACTGCGTGGGGCTTCATGCGGGTTCTCGAACCATGAAAGTGCATGGTCTTTCCGTGCACTTTCTTGGCTTATTTTTTCTGTAGCTTCTTGTCATAGAAAGCTTCGATTATTGTATCACAACGGTTATATTACATTAGCCTTAATATTAGTTCTAGAGCACGGCAGGCTGCCCTGCTCGACAGGATCTTTACAGGTCCCATAGTGCAGTACGATACTCGTATAGTATCTAAGAGCATAGTACCGTACTATTGTACAATTTTAGATAGCCAGTATTGTACTATATTGTCAGCGTCTATTCGAGGATTGTATCAAAAAGGTTAAATATCGTTTGCGGCAACCTACCTCTAACAACAGGTGATCGCATGGCGAACAAAACTGCAATCCTGATCGGCTTGATGCTCATAGGCGCTGTCTTTATCGTCCTCATGGGTACGGCCGTAGCAACAAACCCCTTGGACCCCGAAGATTGGAAGTTCGACCCCGATGGAGATGGGTTGACCAATGTCGAGGAGTTCGATGCGGGCAGTGATCCGAACAACGCGGATACGGACAATGATGGCCTCCCGGATGGATGGGAGCATGAGTATGGGCTCGATCCTACAGATCCCGATGATGCCCTAGCGGACGACGACTATGCTGGTGGCGAGGAGTATGCGGACTTCACACAGGTCCCGCCTCCTAACTACACCAACTATGACGAGTATTACAGGGATGCTGGAACCTACGATGATGGTTCCCCAAGGTATCAGCACACAGATCCTCAGAAGGCGAACACTGATGGGGACCAGTACCTGGACCCTGACGACCCATTCCCACTCAACTACAAGAACGACGGTGTTGATGGAACACCCACAGACCCTACTGTCGGCGAGGGAGATGTCCCAATGCCAAAGGACAGTGATGGTGATGGTATCCCAGACGAAACAGAGATGATGATGGGTACTGACCCAAACAATCCTGATACAGACGGCGACGGCCTCCCAGATGACAAGGAGCTCGAGTGGGCAACCGATCCAAACGATTGGGATACTGACAACGACCTCCTGATGGACTCCAACGAGATGGGCGTTGCCCGCGAGTCAACTGACGGCCATTTCGTCGATTCCGACTACGATGGTGTTGATGGTGATGGTGGAGAGGACGGACCAGGACCTGGTCCAGGCCCGACCCCGGACCCAACACCTGATCCGAACCCAGACCCAGAGCCAGGACCAGTCCCATCCCCCGATCCAGAGGATTGGGATGGTGACGGTATCAAGAACTGGGTAGAAGGACAGATAGCCACAGACCCCAACAACCCCGACACCGATGGTGACGGACTCATGGATGGCTGGGAGTGGATAATGGGCCTCGACCCTAACGATTGGGACTCTGACGACGACCTCTTGATGGATGGTAATGAACTGGGACTGGAGACAGATTCCACCGATGGTCATTACACGGATTCCGACTTTGACGGGATCTAATACTTCGAAACAACCACTTTGAGGTCCCCGCCTTTTGAGGGGACCTCGCAGCACTCAAATTGAACCACCAAAACCTTCCGATGGGCCCGTTGCTGCGCGGGCCTGTCGCCCTTTTTCAGATCATTGATGAACGAACCACCCGGCCCCGCACTCCGGGGCCACTTTTTTAATATATTCAACCCTATCCCATAGCATGGACGAGATCGCGCAAGGGATCCTAAGCAAGCACACCCCTGAGCTAATTGAGACCTTCAGCAAGGCAACGATAGGTGTAGCTGGATGCGGTGGTCTCGGCTCCAACTGCGCTATAGCCCTTGCACGATGCGGGATAGGCAAGCTCATCATTGCAGATTTTGACAAACTGGAGCCTTCCAACCTGAACAGACAGCAGTTCAGGCTCGACCAGCTTGGTCAACCCAAGGCCCTTGCCCTCAAGGACAACATCGAAGCTGTATCCCCCATCCCAGAGGTAGTGGCCCACGATGTGATACTGACCGCGCACAATATCCCCCAGATCTTCGACGGTTGCGACATCATCGTGGAGGCCTTTGACAAGGCTGACCAGAAGACCATGATCATCGAGACCGTCACCGCGAAGATGCCGGACGTGTGGATCGTAGCCGCATCTGGTATTGCGGGTATCGGTTATCTCGACGCCTTGGCAGTAAAGAAGTATGGAAAGCTCGTCATCGTCGGTGATAACAAGACCGAACCCGGTGATGGAGTACCCCTTCTAGCCCCTCGGGTCACAATAGCTGCTAACATGCAAGCTGACCTGGTGCTTCAGATCCTCACAGGGATAATAACATAGGCATCAGCTTTTGGCCCGTTCCATCTGAGTGGTCGGGTCCCTTTCTACAACATACTGCTTGAACGGCAGGAACTTAAGCGACAGGTATCCCATCAGAGCGATACCCATCCTCATCATGTACCAGAACGATACACGGTTCTTGAAGAGCATGGAGTAGTCGTAGGAACCCCATATCTGGCCGTGCTTCATGGCAAGCTGTTTTCTGCCAAGACCATTCCAGTAGGCCTGCTTCAAAAAGCTCACGAACGTGGACCTGGCCCTGTGGTAGATGATGGCCTTGTCGTTGTAGAACGACTTGTAGCCTGCATTCACGGCTCGGACGTTCAGGTCCATATCCTCGGCCGTGATGAACTTGTCATCGAAGCCTGTGATATGGTAGAATATCTCCCGCTTGTACAGAAGATTGCACGAAGGCATGGTAACGTCAACGCCTTTGTAGAACAACTCAACCCGGGACAGCTCGACGAAGGGTTCGTAGCCCATGTTCAGGGTCTTGCCCCCGACGATGTCTGCCTTTGTAGCTCCATACCGGAGCTCCTTGAGCCAGAACGGGTTCGCGATGCAGTCACCATCTGTGAACGCGATATATTCTCCCCTGGACTCTCGGATACCATAGTTCCTGGACGCACCCCTGGGGGCTGCATACCTGTAGAGCTTGATGGTGTCGTAGTCCTCCATGTACTCCTTGACTATCTCGATGGTACCGTCTGTTGACGCAGCATCGACGATGAGAACTTCGTAGGGTTCTTCCTGGACAACTAAAGAGTCAAGGAGGTCACGCATGTGCTTGGCCTCGTTCTTGACAGTGACAATGATCGAGACCATGTTCTTGACATACTTCTTGTCAGGCGTTAGGATGCCCTTGGTCTGGGATCCTTTTTTTCCCTTCTTTGAAGCCTTTGCCAAGAGTTCACCCCTTTTTAGAATCCTCGTACTTGATGAGGTCGCCAAGGGTCATTCCCTTGGATGCATTACCGGATGACTTGGGAGCGGAGTAATCCCCCTCCTCCATCAATGAGATGTTGAGCTCCCGCTCAAGCTTTTTTACAAGCTTTTCGTCAGGATGCATGGTGTAAGATTCTACCTGATTGATGATGGACTTACGCTCGTTGATGGCACGACCCAGGTCTTCGGGTGTCATCCCCCGCGAAACCCTGGCCTTACGAACTCGCTCGCCGTAATCGTCCACCAGTTCCCTTGGCCCCATCTTCTCGTAGATGTCCCTGGGTGTCTGGCGTTGCTTTCTCCGCTCGAGGGCCTTCTCCACATGTCCCTTTGGCTGGGCAGCCTGATATCCAGGGCTGTCACCGCTGTGGCTGGGCGTGATCCGGTTTCCGAACTTGGCACAGTCCTGACAGCAATTGAGCATGGTCCCTTCGATGTCGCACTTGACAAGCCTTGGGACCTCCTTGCCACACATCTCACATAACATGAACGGACCTCCGAAGTGGGAACTCGACTTTGATAGGGTTGGCATTTAATAAGGTTTTCATCTGCTGGGGGTGAAGATATAGCTAGAATACATTCGTACGAGGTGATGGACAGGCGAAACTAGATGTGGATCTCCAACCACAAAGAAAGGTCCTCCCCTATCGTATCGATGGAATTAGTTCCGATAGCTACGGATTTCTTGTCACCAAGTGGCTGGAGATTCACATCCCCCACCCTATGTGACTGCATTTCCTCTTGATCTGACACACCTTGTCCATCACATCCTTCTCGTCCTCTGTGAGGTCCAGGCCCTTGAGCTTTTTCACAGCGTGCTCTGGGATGTCCACATATACCACATCATCACCCTTGAGCTGCCTGCCAATGGTGATCTTGTCGATGGACACCGCCACCTCGTCCCCCTGCTTGGCCTCCTTGACGCTGGCCTTGTCCTTCTGGATGGACTTGATGCTACCTATCACATTCCCGTCCTCTCGAAGGACTCCCTGGCCTACCCTTATCCTACCAGCAAGCACCCGTACACCAACAACTGCTGGCTTGGAGATCCTGAAGATACAATCGGGAAGTACCTTGAACATACCTGGATGTGAGAAGTCTCCACGCCTCTCGGCGTCAAGTTCAGCCTTTGTCTCCTTGAACCACTTGGCATAATCCTCGAGGATCTTGTAGATGACAGGTGATGAGAATATCATCACATCTGCTTCCTGGGCAGCGGCCTCCACCTCTGGAAGCATCTTGACATTGAATGCTAAAATAGCCTTTCGCAAAGGATCGCAGGTTGTTGCGACCTCCTTCACATCACGCAGGGAAACATCCCCCACTTCGGCAACGCGGATCGGGATGTCCTCCTTCCCAAGCTCTGAAACTATAGCTTCCAGTGAACCTACAGCATCAGCCTTAATTACAAGACCGTCCTCGAGACACTCGAAGGCCACGCAGTTCTCGTCAGCGACCTCCTGACAGATAGTATCAACATCCCCATCTGCAACAACTCTGATGATAGCACCAGACAGCACTCCATCCAGGTTCTGCGCAAGGATCTTCACACCAGCTGCCGCAGTCACCTCATCGACCTTGTCGAAGGCCTGGCGGGGATCCCTTATCTCATCCAGCTCCTTCGGTTTCAGAAGGGCCTTGACCTTCGTCACCACAGGCTGGTCCGTGGTCCCGATGACCAAGGTGTCATCAATGGATACGGTTCCCTTGTAGATGATGGAGTCCAGGGTGGTTCCCAACCCCTTCTCCTCCTTGACCTCAAGTACCGTTCCCTGGCCTGGTTCATCCTCGACCTCCAGGTTCTTCTCCAAGAAGCGCTGGGCCAGACCGACAAGGACGAGCAGTACATCCGATACGCCGACATTGTACTTCGTACTGGTCGGAATGATAGCGAGTGATTCTGTGAAGTCCACGACCCTGTCGTACCTATCTATGGGGTAACCTTCGTCCGTGAACTGTCCAATGAGCTTGTAGAGCTTTCCATCGACAGCCTCTTGGACCTCTGGTTCCTGCTTGTTGAACGATGCCATGAACGGAGTGTTCTCGTGAACTATCCATCCGTTTATCCTGTCCACCTTGTTCCCAGCGATGATGAAAGGAGTCTTGCACTGCTTCAGGATATTGATGGACTCCAGGGTCTGTGGCATGATACCTTCGTTGATGTCGATGACCAGGACCGCAAGGTCTGCAAGGGCTCCCCCACGGGACCGAAGGGTCGTGAAAGAATGATGGCCCGGAGTGTCGATGAACAACAATCCTGGCACTTTGATCGAAGAGGGGTCCAGCTGCTTGTTGCATATCTCATAGATGGTCTCAATGGGAACCTCTGTGGCACCGATATGCTGTGTGATCTTTCCGGCCTCACGAGCAACCACAGAGCCTCCCCTGATGACATCAAGAAAAGTTGTCTTACCGTGGTCGACGTGACCGAGTACACTTACGATAGGCTGGCGAATGGTCATGGACCCACCAGGGGGTCCGACCATATATCTGACTAATAATGTTTTCTAATATAATGACTCCACAAAGTATAGGTCTAACCTTCGGTATTCTTCTAATAGAATGCCAACGAGGAAAGGAAAAGCAAAGGGGATCGATCAGATCAGGATCAAGAAATCAGAGATCCCACCACCAACTGCTGTCATGCAGGTAAACTACATGTTCTATCTAAATTATAAAAAAGAGGTTGTTGACTCTGGTGGATCTAAGACGGTTTACAATCTTTGGGGTGAAGCAAGACACCATACAAAGAAGGTAATTCTTGAATCTGAGAAAATCAGACTAACGATCGGTGAGATCAATGCAAATTTTCCAACGCGATCTCATATTTACAATCAATGTGCATACTATTATCGCGCCTTCTCCAAATGCCAGATATTTCCTGATGCAAATCACAGGACTGGATACTTTTGCATTCGAAAGATCCTCAATGATAAGGGATTAAGGATCACTGTAGAACATGAGGAGATCGTTCAGATCTCTGAATCGATCAGAGGTAAGCAGTATATTGAATCTGGAGATATTGCTGTCACTCTAAAGGAAAAGGATGAAGTTTACAAAGACTTGGTAGATTGGTTCAGTCAAGTCTTAAAGTTTTGAGAGGGCGACTTCAATATCAGAATTCTCCTCGATGAGCTTTTTGATCTCTTCAAGGAACTTTGCTTCATTTTCTGGAGTCATAACTTTCCCCCCAAGGATGTGCGCCGTTCAAGGTGGAATCTTTGCATTCACATTTAACAGTTTCCACAATTATGCAAGGAAACCGTATCCCTCTAATGCTAACTATCAAACAGAAGATATTTAAAGAAATCGGTAAAAAGGCCGGAAATTGGAGTGAACCCCTCATAGTGGACTCATAGGATAGCTTCAATTTGTAATTTCTCCTCCAATTCCTCGAACTCTATCGGTGACAGATATCCGAGGGATGAGTGCATTCGCTTTGCATTGTACACGTCTTCTATGAACCGTCCGATGTTCTCCATCGCATCATTGAATGTTTCGTATTCGTTCAAGTAAATCTCCTCGTTCTTGAGAGTCTTGAAAAAGCTCTCAACGTACGCATTGTCGTATGGGTTCCCTTTCCGGCTGTTGCTTATCTGGATCCCATGATTTCGCAGACACTCCGCTGTTGATCTGGGCAAGGATAGCAAGCTTGAACTCGCGCGTGTAGGTCGTTCTGGGCTTTGTCATGCTTCACCTCCATTGTCGAAAAAGC
>JANQNL010000069.1 GCA_028279585.1 Thermoplasmatota archaeon | reverse complement strand
CGAGACAGGGGACCTCAAGGCGCTGGTGCTGACAGACTACGATTACGCCTACGACCTCATAGGGACCGAGGGGTACCCCGAGAAGGATGGGCATGCAGCTACGATCGAGACAGCCCGGGTCATGGCGATACGGCCGGACCTGGTCAAGGGCGATCTGCCTGGCGCTACGTGGCCGGAGGGGATGGATCGGTTCAGGATCTATCCTGACCCAGAGCGTTTCTTCCCGAACGGGGTCATCGGTGGAGACCCAAGCCTCGCTACAAGCGAGATGGGCGATAAAGTGAACGAGTTCATCACGGGGAAGCTGGTGGAACTGATCACCGAACTATAGTGTCGGTGTCTACTTCTTCACGCACTGATTGCACAGCCCACCCCACTCCCAGAAGCAGTTCGAGCATGCCACTGTATGACAGTGAGAACACTCGTACCGCGCTGTTCCCTTACCACAGATCTGACAAGCAGCATCTGCCTGGGTGGGTGCCTTGTTCACACCTACCTCGATGTTGCCACGCTCGTTGAACTTGATCTTGAGGACCGTGCCTTCTTGCAATGTCGTCCCCTCGATGAACGAGAGAGGGAGCGGTATACAATAATCGTTTCCAAGCCGAATGACCTCTGTTTCTATCTCCATGACCACGGATATCACCACGGGTAAATCGAATTGCAGCGTAATTAAGCGTTACGAAAAGGTTTACCCGCGTCAATCTTCGAAGGTTCTTTTAGAAAACTGCATATACAGCATCAAGGTTGCACGATTGCACCCAGGAGAACCGACAATGGACCCCTACAGGAAGGCCGGAGAACTGCTCTACAAGTACCGCATCATCTTCTCTATAGCGGTAGTTGTCATTACGATACTTCTTGCAGCGTGCATCCAGCTCTTCCCCCTGGGCTACGACGCCTCTGGTGACCCCACCGGTCCTGCCTTCACGGCACGTGAGATAATCGCCGAGGACTTCACCCAGGGCTACCACGCCATACCGTTCATCATTGAGGCCAGAGGGGAGGACGTCCTAACCCAGGAGTGCCTGTCGGAGCTACTCACTAACGAAGAGGTGTTCCGAGCCTCCGACCTCTATGCTGATTACAGCTACAGAGGCTACAGTTCAGACCTAGGCATCCCGATGACCGCCATCTACACCATCGCAGATGGCGTCAACAGCGTTCTCCTTGGTATGTTCAACACGAGCATCCACGACTCCACAGCGGATATGGTCAAGGTCGCGCTACACTACTACATGCAGTCGAACCCGACCTCTGCTCGGCAGTTCTCCAAGGACAACCATACGACCTTCGAGACGGTCATCAACATCGGACCCATTCCGTTCACCAATATAACTGTCTGGCATACCAAGGGCATCATCGCAGTGGTCCTTCTGGACTATGACAAGGTCTATGACAACTTCACAGACCCCTTGGACATCGAGGCCATCAACCTCGACATCGCGGACATGATAAAGGGCGAGGAGGAAAGCTACAGGTTCTACGGAATAGCCATCGACCTGTTCACAGAGATCGAGGAGGAGGCTACGACCTCGGTCATGCTCGTGTTCCTTGCGGTCATTGCCATCCTTGTGATCGTGTTCCTCAACCTCCGAAGTGTGGTCAATACAGTGACCATCGCTATAGCTATCATAGCTTTGCTCGTATGGCTCCAGGGTGCCGTTCGTCTGTTCCACTTCGGTGACTCCCAGTACATCTCATTGCTCCTGCCCATCTCCATCCTTGCACTGGGGGTGGACTATGCTATCCACTCGACGCACAGGTACAGGGAGGAAAAGGGACATGAGCCAGACCCGAAGAAGGCATACATCAACGGCCTCTCCCACGTCGGAGCTGCCCTGTTCATCGCCATGGTCACGACCGCTGTGGCCTTCTTCGCCAACGCTACTTCTGAGCTGCAATCCGTAGGTCAGTTCGGTATCGCTGCAGGCGTTGCTATCATTTCTGCGTTCATCCTGCTTGGCATCTTCGTCCCCACCATCAAGATGCTCCTCGATACCGCTGTTGACAAGTTCAAGAAGCGGGATGAGAAGTATTACAAGAAGAAGAGAAAGGAACTAGCCAACCCGAAGAAGGAGAAGAAAGGGATCAAGCACAAGCTCGACAAGGTGGAGGACAAGGTCTCAACCGTCGCCTGGACCCCTGTGGCAAAGATGAGCAAGTTCGCACCCATCGTGCTAATACTGGTCCTGCTCATCACGGTCCCACTCGCATGGCGGGGCATGCAGATCGAGGGAAAGATGCCCGTGGAGGACTTCATCAATCCCGAGTCCGACTTCGTTATCGGCCTCAATAAGATGAACGATAACTTCGTTGGTGGGGAGGAAGGCAAGGTCCTTGTCCAGGGTGATTTCAGAGATCCTGCTTTGGTCCAAACGCTTGATAATATCCACCAAAGCTTTGCGGACAACGAAGAGGCCAGAATGACAGGGTACTCTTACACGATCTATGATTATCTAGTGGACCTCACCACAAATCCTAATGTGTTCCCCATGTACGGGAACACTACCCTACCCAACTACCTCCAGCTCACGGACATCGATAACAACAGCCTCCCTGACACCATGGATCAGGTAGAGAGATGCTACGAGTTCATGCTCGGGCAGGAGCAAGGGGTACCGCTCTACTTCAATGGCCTCTACATCGTAGGCTACACCTACCTTGAGGTCAACTCGGTGTTCCACTGGGAGCCCGGTGCGAAGCTAGACAGAGCCCTTCTGTCCGTTGCTATCCCCCACTCCACAGAGACTTCCAAGACCGCCATTGGCCGACAGGAGGTCCAGGATGACCTCAAGCCGCTCGATGACATGGGCTTTGCATCCAACGAGGTCAATGATGGGAACTACTATGTCATCACGGATGTGGGCAACTACAATCCGTTCACAAGGGCAGAGCAGATGAACGCCCTCACAAGCTCCATGGGAGCTTCCGTGTTCATCTCGGTGGCCCTGTGTCTGATAGTCCTGCTGGTCCTTTTCCGCTCGCTCAAGTATGCCGTGGTCACAATGATCCCCGTGTGCCTGGTCATCGCCTGGCTCTACGGTTACATGGAGCTTACCGGGTACTACCTGAACGCAGTAACTGTGACCATCGCAGCTATCTCCATCGGTGTGGGGATCGACTACTCCATCCATGTTACTCAGAGGTTCCGTGAAGAGTTCGAGAAGGCCAAGGAGTTCGAGCCTGCTATCCTTGCAACGCTCAAGTCCACGGGCATGGCCCTACTCGGTTCTGCAGGTTCTACCATTGTCGGGTTCGTGATCATCGGTTTCTCACCGATGAGCATGTTCTCCAAGTTCGGGTTCCTCACGGCCATCATGATCGGCATGTCACTTGCAGCTTCAGTTCTGGTGCTGCCATCACTTCTGGCTTTGGCTACGAAGTTGAAGTATGACCTGGACTGGGACCTAGTGAAGAGGCTTCTGAAAAAGAATCAGCCCTGATCTGGGACAAGCTTCCCCGTGTTCAACGCCCACCTATGCTCGTCCAGGTCCTCAGGATGAAGCTTCATCTTGTCCCCCTTGCGGTACTTGGTCCCTGTGGTCCAATCCGTATACTTCGAGACCACTGTATACCACTTCGCTTCCAGGGGGGCATGCTTCCTCTCTCGCTTGTCGACGATCTGCCTGAACTGCGTGTAGCTTCCTGCCACACAGTCCACCTTTCCGTCCTTGATCTGGATGATCTTATCCACCACGCGGTCAAGGAAGTACCTGTCGTGGCTGACGATGAGCGCTGTCCCACCGTAGGCGTTGATGGCACCCTCGATAGCGAGCTGTGAGGGGATGTCCAGGTGGTTGGTAGGCTCGTCCAGGATGAGCATGTTAGCTGGTGACATGATGAGCTTGAGGATGGACAACCGTGCCCTTTCTCCCCCAGACATCCTCCCCACCTTGTGGTGGACCACGTCGCCTCTGAACAGGAACCTTCCGAGCAGAGCTTTAGCGTCGAACTCGTGAAGCTTCGGGTCAACGGACATGACCTCTTCGATGAGGTCAAGGTCATCGCTGAGCGAGAGATGTCCCTGGTCATAGTAACCTATCTTCATGACCTTGGAGACTTTCAGCTCGCCCGAGGTGCACTTCTCCTCCCCCACGAGCATCTTGACGAGTGTGGTCTTACCGGAACCGTTGGGTCCGATGACCCCAACCTTCTCCCCCACCTCGACCTCGAAGTCTGCATTGGCAAAGACCTCGTTCTTTCCATAGGACTTGGATACCTCCTGTCCTCTGGCTACGAACCGTCCGGCCTTTTTGACCTCGTTGAAACTGAACTTGAAGCTCTTCTCTTTGATGACCGGGTCCTCGACCTTGGTCATGTGAGAGAGACGCTTCAGTTTGGATTTTATCTGGGCGTCGAACCGGTTGCGGCGCTTCAAGGTCTGTATCGCGTCCTGCTGTTTCTTGACGCTGTTGCGGTAGTTCTTGTAAGCGTGCATCTGGCGCTTTTTGAGAAGCTCCTTCTGCTCCACGTAATCTGTATAGTCCCCCCAGTATCCACGAAGGACCTTGCCCTCGATCTCCCACATCTGGTTGACAGTGTCGTCTAGGAAGTATCTGTCGTGCGAGATGATCATCACGGTGGACCTGTAGTTGACCAGGTAGTCCTCTAGCCACTCGATGGATTCGATGTCCAGGTGGTTGGTGGGCTCGTCCAGGAGAAGTATGTCGAGGTTGGGGGAAGCAACGATGAGCTTGGCAAGCTCCACCTTCCTGCGCTCCCCACCGGAAAGGGTCTTGACCTTCACGTCCCAGTTGATGTCTGCGAATCCTAGTCCCTCCACCACAGAGGTTGCAGAGTCCAGAAAACCCTCCCCGTCGAACCTTGCCATCTCGGACTGCATCTGCCCGTAGCGTTCCATTATCTGCTCGTAGTCGTCGGTCTCGTAGAACGCAGGGTCTGCCATTAAGGCCTCGATGGTGGAGATCTCCCCACGCAGTTCAGCTAGGTAGGGTGACTCCATAAGATGGTCGAGGACAGTGTTGTCAGAGTCCTGGACCTGGTACTGGTCGAGGACACCGAACCTGATGTCCTCCTTCCACCCGATCTCTCCCATGTCCACGGGTTCTTCCCCGCGGATTATGTTGAACAGGGTGGTCTTGCCACAGCCGTTGGCACCGATAAGGCCGATCTTGTCGCCTTTCTCGATAGCAAAGGATGCTCCATGGAACAGTGGGTTTCCCACGTAACCTTTGGAGATAGCACTGGCTGCGATGAGAGGGTCCATTGGGTGGGGGAAAAGAGGTGGTGGTATTTATGGTCAGTCCTTGTTGATCCTTTTGACCTTGACATACTTTTTCGCATCTTGGTATGTCTTTTCATCGTCGATGTAGAGCACAAGGTCGTGTTGTGCTGCTGAACATACGAATGGTCGGTCGGAATGGTCTCTGATCTTGTATTTTCTCATCTGGTTCTTGGTGGGATTTGGTAGAACGATACAGGTCTCACGAATGAACTCGATATCGTATGCAATATCCTGTTCTAAGAGGTTCCTTGCCTTTAGAACACGGTAGACCTCTTTGATCGCGTATTCATTGGTGTATCTTACGATGTTGCTATCATTGAATAACGCGTCAGCCTCTGCAGAGAGTCTCAATATCTTAGCAATAAGAACACTAGTATCCAGAAACGCCTCAATCATCACCATAGACATCCTTGTATAGCTGTGGCCTGACCTCTCTTATGGTCTTTCGGATGTCTTCCATGGTGATCCCGTTCTCTTCCGCGAATCGTCTTGATCCCTCGAGCTTCTCTTCAGCCTTAGCCATATCGAATATGAGGTGTCTAACTCCTGTTCGGATAAGGTCTGATCGGCTTGTATAGTACCCCTGATGGACCATCTCATCGATCCTCTCAAGGTCCTTGCGAGCAAAGCGGATGGTGATGGAATCATTTGCCATTGTATCACCAATAGTTACATATGTCGTGCATATTTATAGATTTGCACCACATTGCAAGGAGACTTCCAGGCTCCATATCCGCGCAGAGCTCACGCTATAAATATCGACTATGGTTCTATCGGAAACCGCTCACTTCTTCGGAACCCAGAGCGGCTTGCCCATTGGGAGCAGTGGCTTTCCGGCCATGGTGTTCAGGAGTCCAGCTGCAGCTGTGTAGAAGCTCAGGGCGGAAACGAACAGCAGTGGGATGCCCACGAACATTGCGTCAGTGTCGAACAGTGTATGGAGGACCAGTGCGACGATGGCGACATTGATGCCGATGAGTATACCGAAAAGAGCCTTGTTAAGAAGCGTAGAGGCCGCGGTCAGTATTAGACTGAACATTAAAAAGCCCAGAAGGCCAAGTGCGTAATGTTCCATTGCAATATCAGCGCCTGTGAACGTTGCAATGTATAGCGTGATCGTTACAGCATACCATAGCATTGCATAGGCTGTGAATGCTGTGGCTCCGAAGATGTTGTTCCGCTTGAAGTCCATGTAACCAGCGATGAGCTGGGCGGTGGCGCCAAGGCAGAGGGTCCATGGTATCATCAGGGACTTGTCCCCGTTCTCAATAACGCCAAGGTCGTGGACGCCCAGGACCAATGCCGCGACGGCGAGGCCGATGAGGCCCAGGGGTGCAGGTTCTGCGACCGACATAGGCAGGTCCTTGATGCTTACTTCAGAGGTTTTGTCTGGCATAAGATGACCGAGCTGGGGAACTGGTGCTGGGTATATGTGGCTTTTGGTGTGATGGGTCTATAGAAACCCTCAAACCCCACCCCCCAGCCATCCCCTCCCGGCTCGGTCCGCCGTGCCGCCGCCCCTCCCCCGGCGGCCTGCTCCCTCGCAAGTTATTGGAGTGAATGAGGATTTCTATAGAGCCGATGTGGTGGGTCTGTGTCAGGCTTCGACGTGGAACGTATGCATGTCGTCGAGCTTGAGCTTGACCTTTTCTCCTTTCTGGATCTCCATGAGGTCTGCTAGCTCTTTGGGGATCCTGATGATGAGGCTGTTACTGATCTGACCGACCGTGATCTCGTATTCCTTCTTCAGAAACTTGTTGAGTTTGAGGATCCTATCGGCTTGAATTGGATCGAACGCATCTTCTCCACATTTACTACAATGCCAACCATCGATATCGAATCCCTGGAACCGAAGTTTCGCTTCATATGCGGTGCCTCCACAGAAGCCACATTGCAGTCCTTTCTTTTTACCCATGTCATTTCCTCCTTCGTGTGGTCACACCGATGTGAGTGATGTACCATGCCTCAATGTCCAGAGAGTAGTACAAGACCTCTGCAGCGACAACCTTGGTGGTCTTGTTACCTGAATCGACACATCTTTCGATTATGTTCGATCTCCTTCTTTTGATCGAACAGTCGTAACCGTTCTCAAGGATATGGAGCACATCAGCCAAAGATAGGCCATATGTGATCATTTCATCGGAAGCGGCTCCACTCGGAATGAGTGGTTTCCCTTGATATTCGGAAAACATCACCGCTCACCCCTTATATTGGAATATCTTGTATTAATATCTTTGTAAGATATCTTTATGGGATATCTATTGATACAGCACACCTCAATCATACTGGTCCATGGCGGGAATGGGTTGATATTGGGATTGGTTCGAACGGAAACTCTTCCACTTGAGGCTGTATGTGAGAAAATCGATGGAATCTCTGTGAACTGCGAGCAGGAAGGC
Organism: Thermoplasmatota archaeon; assembly: GCA_028279585.1. Lineage (GTDB taxonomy): Archaea > Thermoplasmatota > Penumbrarchaeia > JANQNL01 > JANQNL01 > JANQNL01. The sequence goes on along the minus strand of JANQNL010000069.1, from coordinate 1,108 downwards.
GATGAATGTGAGGATAGGAGTTGCCATATGCCATATGAGAAGTAGGATGAAGATGGAAGAATAGACGACCATGTGTCCAGTTCCAGTTAGCCGGTATGTTTCGTTAGTTCCATAGTAAATGAGCATATTGAAGGTAGTTCCCAGGTATGTCGAAAAGATAGAGAAGACCTGAGTACCAAGTAGTACAAAGATGATGTAAACTACCTTTAAGACACCTATTTGATCTGCCATCTTCTTTCTCTTATTCACGATGATAGCAACTGGGATCAAGAACACTGTCTGGAGGAAAGCAATAACGATACATCCTAAGATAAGTCCAAGGGCCATTCCCAATGTATGAGTCTCGGTCTCGACATAGATGTCATAGTAGAGCCACAGACCGGTAACCAGCATCAAACCCGGAACGCCCAAAAAGGATGTTACGCAAGCCATGACAGATAGTGGCCTTAAGGCATGAATGGTGAGTGGTACCTTTCGGGGGTTCTTCTTCTCTTTCTCCTCCACCACTCCCTTTCTCCGCTTATGGACCTTTGCTACTATGAAGAGAACGAGAAAGACCACAAAGACCGCAAGCAGGATCGCTTGAGAGTACAGAGCCATACTGCACAGCTCCCATGCCACCCTGGTGAAGAATGAGTAGAATATCTCCTCATTGTTGTAATATCCATACTCGCCGTAATAGATGAAGTGCAACGCAGCAAGCGTGAGGCTGCCACTGATCATGAGGGTGAGGAATAGTGCCGCCGACGCCACTTTGTAGAGTTTCTGGATCATACTCATCTTCCCTCAGAGAAATATTCGAGGGAGGATGATATAAGCAGATTGGAATAGTCGTGGCTCTGTTATAAAAAGACCACAGGTTTAATACAACCCGACCCCCCTCCACATCATATGGCCAAACCACCCATCCCCGAGGACCGCCTCGCCCTCTACGACAAGCTCATAGCAACCCGCCCCCACATAGACCGCAAGGGCAAGAACAACCCCTACACATCCCACAACGGCCACATGTTCTCCTACCTCTCGAAGGAAGGGGTGATGGGCCTGCGCCTGTCCAAGGACGACCGCGAAGCGTTCGTGGATAAATACAAGACAGAGCCGTTCGTCC
>JANQNL010000041.1 GCA_028279585.1 Thermoplasmatota archaeon | reverse complement strand
ATGGAGATCACACCAACCTTCATGGGTCTCACGGGTCGATGACGGATGAAATAGATAGAGTTATTGTTCACTAGGAACGATGATGATGAAAAGGACGATGAAACTTTGTGAACGTTTAGAAATTGAAATTTTGTACCGCTTTGGAGCAATAGTGTACAGAAATCGTGGGTTAATTAACAAAATAACAAAAATTAGCAAATTTGAGTGGACAAGAATGTTAATATACTAATCTTTAATTCACGATTTCATGTTCGAGTGCCCTCTCTCGTATAATGAGAGATTGACACTTTATGGTCTTGTACGTTACCCTCTCCTCAACGACAGGGAGCTTAGCCAAAAGCTTGGTCTGAAGATGACCACGCTCACTTCCATCAAGAACAGGCTCAAGGCCGGAGATTTCTTCCAGACCATCAGATACCCTACGTTAATGGTTCTTGACATGGAACTTTTGGTGGTTAAATACGGTAGGTTCGATCCGTCAGCAGACCACGAGAAGTGCAAGCAGATGATGGAAGAGCACGAGAACTGGGCACACAGCTCGATCTTCTCCCTCATCGAGGGGCCTAACTTCCTCTCGCTCTCACTCCATAAGAACTACACCCAGACCAAGAAAGAGATGTATCACTTCGAGACAGCCATGCATTCTGCAGGTCTTGGAGAGATGAGCGAGATCGACTACTTCATCCTACCACTTACAGACGGCAATATCCGTCTCCTTTTCGACTACGGGATCCTCATGGAAAGGACGCTTGACCTTCCACTGGACGAGCTTCCGAAAGATGAGGGTGATTCCGTGGACTATGTTGGGACCACAGAGACCATCTCTCTGAAGTCTGCTGAGAGCAAGGTCCTCTTCGGTCTTGTCCAGGACCCAGACATCCCAGACAGCAGCGTTGCAAAGAGGATAGGTCTGACAAGACAGGCCGTGTCCAGGATGAAGAGGAAGTTCGAGGTCGGGGGACTTATGGGTACCTCTCGAGTTCCGGACATCAAGAAGCTCGGATACGAGATCCTGGTGTTCACCCACTACTATCACGAGCCTACCATGGACGCCAAGGCCATCCATGAGTCGCTGCAGGTGCTCATCGACAACATGTGCACCATCTATGTATCGTCCAACGCCACGGAGAGCTGCTTCATCGGTGTTGCCAAGGACTTCAGCCACTACCAGCTCATGAAGAATGCCATCCACAGTTCTACCCTGGAGCTGGAGGGCGGTGGCAAGGAACCTAACACAATGCTGTTCTCCATCCCATCCATGGAATTTGTCAGGACCTTCAATTTCCTGGACTTCCTTGGTGGAGCATGAGCGGATAGTTTTTAACTCGGCCCCCTTATCCATGACCATGGGAGACAAGGGCCACGACCCATCCGAGTACAGAAGGATAGTTCGCGAGGCGAAGTCCAAGGGAACTCCAGCTCTGCTCGACAGGGCCAGGAAGCTTTCTGATCCATACTTCAGAGCCAAAGCGCTCGTGGACCTTGCGACCATGTCGTGGGTCGATGCTCCGAAAGAGGTCGTGCTGGAGGGTCTGGACCATGTCAAGGACGCAGAGCCCCCATGGCGGAAGGCCGAGGTCCTTACTGAAATATGCAAGCGGCTTGGAAAGCTCAAGGATGGCCCAGAGCTGTTGGATAGAGTGGTGGAGATCATCATCCAGATGCCTAACGGTAAGGGTCTGGCCGATGCTGTACAGGGCTGCTCTCCAAAGATGGACATCGAGCAGGGTCTGAAGTTGCTCGAACGCTCACTGAAGAACGAGGGGCACGAGCTTGATGGTTCCAAGACCGTTCTTCGTTCCATCGTCAAGGCCAAGGGATATGACTGGGGAGCTCTGGACAGGACCATGATGATCATAGGTAATGTCGAGGACCCTGCACTCGTGTCGAAGCTGATGGGATACCTGAACGTCCAGGTGGGTCGGTCGGGCAAGAGTACAAAGGCTCCACTAGCAGAGGCTTTGGAGTTTGCTTCGAACATTGATGATCCAGTGGTCAAACTGGACACTTACAGATACCTTGTTTCCACAGCTGCAATGAACATGGAGCAGGTGCTTCTGGCTGGAGAGTGGGCCGAGAAGCTTGAGCTCCCGACCTCCCGGGCGTCCATGTTGTGTGTCCTTGGTGGTAAGGCCGACAAGCTCGGCAGCAAGGACAAGGCCGTGGAGTGGTTCAATAACGCTCGAGAGGTTCTTTATACGGTCGATGACCCTGGGGCCAAAGGAGCCGCTCTTATCAATGTTGCCAAGGGCCTCCACATGTGCGGAGAGGACTCGGCCTTGGAAGTGTTCTCGCAGGTCAAGGAACTGACGACCCAGATGGATGGACCAACACGGGCCGGACTTGAGCGCAAACTATCAGATACCATGCAAAAGGAGGGACTGGAAGTGCCAGAGGACCTTGTTGTTGAGAAGAAAGAGGTAGAAGCTCCTGCACACACCGGGCCCGGACATGTACTTGCGTTGTACGATTCATACGAGGGAGGCATTGGGACCATCCATATCCGGACCGTGGCCAGAGCTGCCCCGGTCTGCTACGCCTTCGGCCTTGACCTTGCCCTCATCGGGTTCCCCGTAAAGGACCTGGAGACCTTCCTTGAGATGGTGAAGAAGGACACGAACGTCGGCAAGGGAGGAAGATACTTGAACAGGCTCTTCGAGGATGGGAGGGTCAGGCTCATTCCTTGTGATCGGGCATGTTGTCCTGAGGGCCTTGACAATATCGGTGTTCCTGTAGCCACAACGTCCAAGCCCTGGGATGGCAGGAACATCTCGATGCAGGAAGCTGCTGGAAAAGGGGACAAGGTCCTGTTGCTGATGGGACTTGGTAAACAGGGTCTTCCGAAGGCGGTCCTTGAGGGATGTCCATACCATCTGGAGCTCACTGGCATGAGGATACCGCTTGAGACCTGCACGGCTATGGGCATCATGGCAGAACGTCTCGGTGCACTGAACAGATAACTCCCTTGTAACCCTGGGCATCCCTGTCACTATGTATGATTCAGTACATCAAAAACGCGAGCCAACGCAACAAAGGTCCGAATACAATGATGAATTGGTTCGCTCTAGGATCCATCGTCTACTTGTGGAGTGAACCAACCTTTCTTCTCTTTCGGAGCTTTGTGGAGTTGGTTCGTCTTGGAGCAAGACCATCTGGTATTTACTGGCAAATTATGACTAACGCATTACAATAGCTCATAAGTTACTTATTCAGTATATCAAAAACGTTAATAATAGAACAGTGCTTTCTCCATCGTGGGAGAACCATGGTGTCTCAAGAGTGTCTCGACCATATGGAATCAGCTAACGAGGCCTATAACGCCGCTAATCTTTTGAAGGCTTTGAAGGAGTTCAATCTGGCTATAGAGCTTGAACCGAACTTCGCCGAGGCCTACTACAACAAGGCCCTGACCCTAACTCAGATGGGTAGGCTTGATGAGGCGGTTACGGTCTACGACAAGACCGTTGAACTGGACCCGATGAACAAGTCCGCCTGGAACAACAAGGGACTTGCTCACATCGAGCTCAACCAGCCTCAGGACGCCATGAAGTGTTTCGATCAGGTCACATCCCTTGATCCAAAGGACCACGAGGGTTGGTTCAACAAGGGTTCACTTCTTGCCAAGTATGGCAAGTATGAGGATGCACTGCTCTGCTATGATGCCGTCCTTCATCTTAAGCCTGGGGACACAGAGGCCATGTACAACAAGGCACTGGCCCTAGACTCACTTGGCAGGAACGATGAGGCACAGCAGTACTTCGAAGCATCCATGAAGGTCGACAAGACAAAGACCACCGAGGTCAAGAGACACGAGGTGGACGTGTTCCACATGCTGGACGTTATGGAGGACGGTTCAGTTGTGGACGACATCGAGTGGCTTGACAGGGGTGCAAAGCTGCATCTGGATGGTGACCTGGATAGGGCCATCTACTGCTACAACAAGGCCATCGAGCTCAACGATAACAGCGCAATGGCCTGGTTCTCACTGGGTAACGCCCTGGCGACCATGAAGAGGTACGACCAGGCTGTGGACTGTTACAAAAAAGCAGTCCAGCTTCGCCCAGAGAGCTCCGAGATCTTCTACAACCTCGGCAACACCTACCTGGACCAGGGAATGTTCCAGGAGGCCATCGGTGCCTACGAGGATGCTATCAAAATAAATCCATACAAGAACGACGCCTGGTTCAACAAGGGTGCGGCGCTCAAGGCACTAGGCAAGGTCAAGGAGGCCTTGGCCTGTTATGATGAGGTGCTGAAGTTCAACCCGTACGACGACAAGGCATGGTTCAACAAGGGTAACGCGTTCGACGCCATGGGCAAGAGGCGTCAGGCCCTCAAGGCCTACACGAAATCCCTTGAGTTCAACCCGCAGAACGCTGAGGCATGGTACAACAAGGGTGCCCTACTTTACGAGATGAACAAGCACAAGCTTGCCATCGAGTGTTTCGACAGAGCACTTGAGGTGGACCCAAAGTTCAACGAGGCCAGGGAGGCCAGGGACACCACCTACGATGAGATGAACGCCATCCAGCAGATGTTCACAAGAAAGAGGAAGAGCTAGGATGAAGCGGGGCAATTGACATGGCCCCCCGTCCGATGTTCTCGCAGGGATTACTACGTTTATTGGGAGTCCAGGGACTCCTTGTATTCTCGTCCGCCCTACAAGCCCCGTTCGTCGTCATCTACATGATCAACAACGGGATGAGCGCCTGGGCCCCGGCCATCTACTTCATGATCGGCTTCGGTTCGGAGGTCATCTTCGTCCTACTTATCGGGAAGTTCCTGCGCCCAAAGGTCCGGACGATGGGCGTTATCTCGATGCTGTTCGGGACCCTTTTCTACCTATCATTAGGATTGTTGAACGGCAGAGGCTGGCTGCTGGTGATCATACCGCCATTGTTGTATTCTTTGACAATGGTCTTCTTCTGGCTGCCGTTCAACATACTCATAATCGAGAACACGAAGAAGGGAACACGGGGTATTATCCTGTCGATATCCTTCCTGCTCTTTCCGGTCCTGACCGCCATCGCCCCAGCTGTTGCTGGTGGACTGGTGACGTGGTTCGGTTATCCTATCCTCTGGATAATCTGTGCCGTTCTGCTTGTGGTCAACGCTGTGTTCATCTACTTTCTTCAGGGCTTCAGGAACATTCGCATGCCAGACATGTCGTTCAAGATGAAGGACCTGTCAGTACCTCTTCATCTGGGATTTCTCGGAAGCGGTGCCCAGGATGGTGTTTGGGTCGTAGCGATGCCACTGATGTCCTACAGGTTCACGGGGTCGGAGATGGGGCTGGGTCTTCTGATATCCGCCTTCGCTATTGTTGGGGCCTTTGCGGCCATAGGTGCGGGGTATATGTCCGATAGAACAGGGAATCGTTGCAGGTTCCTTCGAATAGCAGCTCTGGTCTCGATCCCGTTCATAATCGTTGCATCAGTGGCACCGAACATATGGGTCTACAGTATCGCCATGGGTCTGACCTATGCCACCCTGCCAATGGTCTACATATTCCTGTTTGCAAAGATGACCGACAGACACGAGAAGGACCCCATGCCTGCGATCATGGCCAGGGAGATGGGTTTGAACGCTGGTCGCTTCATTGGAGCTGGGGTGCTCCTTGTGATAACCTACTTCATTGGATTGGAGGTTGCCATGGCCACTGCTGCGATCTACATTGCTTTCTGTCTCTTCGTAAGGAGAGAAACCCCTAGGACAACTTGAAGGTCTTCTGTGGTGTGTATTTTAGAATAATAGCTTGATATTAGCAACTAGCATCAACACAACTCATACATCGCAAAGATTAATATGTGTGTACAGGTTAGAAGTGACTGGAAGGGGTTGATAGCGCCCCAATAATTTATCGGTGATCCCATGGCCAGGCATCATCTGTTCACCATACGTACAGCATCGCTTTTGACCGTGACCGTCCTAATACTTGCAGCAGTACTGCTCGTGCTCAATCCCACGGGTGGGGACCCTGCAGGGACGGATACAGATACTAGAGTTGGAGCTCCGCTCAAACAACTTGCTGAAGGAGAGGACTCCCCCAGCCAGTGGGACTGGGGCAGGGACATACAGGCTGGATATGATCTTGACGGCGACTGGCTGGAGGACCTTTGCATAGGTGCCCCTGGCTATGACCAATATGCCAATGATGGAGGGGCTGTGTTCCTCTACACTGGCGGTACCGATTTCGGGCTCATGCCACTTAACCCTGGAAACGCTACGACAGTTATCTACTCGGAGCAGGCCGATGCGAAGTTCGGCTTCCGTGTGGAGATCATCGGCGATGTGGATGGAGATGCCGAAGAGGACCTGGCCATTAGTGCACCTGGCTTCGACAACACAGGCGCTGTGTTCATCTATTTGGCAGGAACCATCGCCGCTATCATGTCAAGCAACACCCCATTGACCACGGACGATGCTGACGTGGTCTACAAAGGCAACCTTGAGGATGAAGGCTTTGGATACGACATCGAAGGAATAGGCGACATCGATGGCGATGGCAACGACGACGTGGCCATCACATCACTCAACGGTGGTGTCAATGGAACTTACAAGGTAATGGACAACACCCATTCCGATGTCACCTCCTCTGGAGCATGGGCCACATCCTCTAATTGGGGCAGGTATTTCTACTCTGACTACAGGTGGACCAACCCCCAGTCCGGTGCTAATTACTCTTATCCATTGAACAATGTTGACAACGGGACATACGATGTCTACGCTTGGTGGAACGGTGGCTACAACGCATACGCCACTGATTCTCCCTATGTCATGGAGTTCAATGGGACATACCCATATACGCCTCCATTCTCTGGCGCTGGATACATCAGCGGTATCAATGAGTCACTTGCGAACAACGGCTCGGTGACCGTTCGTGTTGATCAGTCCAACCTTGTTGTGGACTACGGCGCCCAGTGGAACTGGCTGGGTACATATTATGCTGACACAGATGTCGGGCTCAACGTCCGCATCTCATCTAACGCTTCAGACACTGTCGTTGCTGATGCTGTGATGTATGTTCCAAGGGACGGCCAGGATGCGAACGGGACCATAAAGATATTCCTTGGTGTCGGAAACACGGCCATACCTGAGACCGAACCGTACAGCATATGCTATGGCGACGCGGACACAGAGATCGAGTACATGTCCCTGGGCAACGTCGGCGATTTCAATGGCGACGGGGTCGATGACCTCTACGTCCAGCTCGCAGGCGACAGGAACGGCACTATCATGACATGGACCGATGGTGTTGTCTCCACCTACGCTGACCTGGGAGCAGGGGCTTCCGCGGTCGACTTCACTGGGTCGATACCTAATACTGGTGACACCTGGTCCATCTTCGGCGACGACGATGGCTGGGACACATCCCCTGCAGGGGTCTACTATGGTGGAGCTGCAGCCTCTACCAGGTTCAATCCCGCACCAGGCGCATCGGCAGGAGGCGTCGATAGGACCATCGGGACCGTCAACAGGTTGGAGATAGAGCTTGGTGGCGTTGCTGGAAATGGCGGTGTGACGTCCTGTGCTTATGGAGTTGAGTTCAATGTCGACCAGGCAACCATAGGTACCATGCAGAAGGCCGAGTTGACCTTCGACTACGCATGGTATGACTACGGTTTCGAGAGTGGTGAGAGGTGGTGGATGAAGGCCAGGTTCGGAAACGAGGAGCAGATGCACTGGCTCGGCAGCAACCTGGATGGCGGAACCTCGGACGTGGACTATGAGATCTACACACTTGACGATACCAACAACGCAGACCAGAACGGTGGAGGTATCTTCACCTTCGATGTGACACCTTACATCACCAGGCCAGGCAGTTACTACCTTGAGCTTGGTGGGAAGATCACTGCATGGACCACTGCCGGGGAATACCTGGCCTTGGCCTATGATAATGTGGAGCTTGTCTACACAGAGCAGGCTACGATGGTGGTGAACACTTCCAATCCATTGAAGCCATACGCCGAGGACCTTGACTCCGACGGCAAGTCCGACATCCTGTTCGGTGACCCAGAGAACGCCCGTGTCCTTGGTTATCTTGGAAGGGAGGTCAACTTCACCTCCGGCGCAAATGCAACTGTGGAGACCGACCCGCTCCTGGTCTTGCCGAACACGACTTTAGTGGACGTTCTCATCGATGGCCAGGGAGCAATGTCCTTCGGTTACGACGTAGCTGTGATCGATGATATGGACGGTGATACGTTCGATGATATCGCCATCGGTGTTCCACTGTTCAATTCTGGAGCTGGAAAGCTGTTCATCCTTCCTGGTGACGGGGACTTCCCACCAGCCATGACCGCTGCAGACGCTATCTACGAGCGTGAAGGTGCAGCTGGCGACCATCTTGGATACATCGTCCAGAACGCTGGTGATATGAACAACGACTTCGAGAACGACATGGCTGTTGTGAGCACTATAGGTCCATGGCATCCAGGCATAGACGTTCTCCGCAGCGGGATCGT
>JANQNL010000213.1 GCA_028279585.1 Thermoplasmatota archaeon | reverse complement strand
CGCCTTACGACTGGGTCTTGATATCCAAAGCAGGAGCCCAGCGGACCATATCTGTGAGCGGAACACCGATCCTGGACCTTGAGAACAATGTCACCGGTGTTGTCATCGTTATTTCGGATATCACAGATAGAAAGAAGCTCGAAGAAGAGGCCAGGAAGGTCCAGAAGCTCGAGTCCATTGGTCTATTGGCTGGTGGTATCGCTCACGATTTCAACAATATCCTTACTTCTGTGCTTGGCAACATCTCTCGAGCAAAGCTTCGCAGCGATGCAGATAGCGAGGTCCATGAGATCCTTCGCGAGGCAGAGAAGGCTTCGCTGCGAGCAACGAACCTGACACAGCAGCTTCTCACGTTCTCCAAAGGTGGAGCACCCATCAAGAAGGTGTCCTCCATAGATGCTATCATCCACGACAGCGCAGACTTTGCTTTGTCTGGGTCCAACGTCCGCTGCCAGTACGACTTCGATGAGGACCTATGGCCAGTTGTTTGTGATGAAGGTCAGATAAGCCAGGTCATCCACAACCTCATCATCAATGCGGACCAGGCCATGCCAGATGGCGGCCATGTGGATATCAAGGCACACAATCTGGACCTGACGGACGATATTCCTCCAGGCATATCCCAGGGAGCTTATGTCGAGATCATCCTTTCAGATACTGGTATGGGCATCCCAGAGGACCATCTCTCCAAGGTCTTCGATCCGTACTTCACGACGAAACAGAAGGGCAGTGGTCTCGGGCTTGCTACTACATTCTCCATCATCAAGCGTCATGATGGATACATCGGTGTGGACTCAAAGGTCGGCAAAGGCACGTCCTTTAGGATACTGCTGCCTGCAAAGCCAGATGCTCCAAGACCGAAGCAGGAAGAAGGAGCGACCTTGGAGAAGGGCCATGGCAAGATCCTGTTCATGGATGATGACGAGCTCATCTGCGAGATGGCCGCTGAGCTTTTAGAGGACCTTGGTTACGAGGTTGTTTTCGCAGGAGATGGCGAGCATGTCATCGAGCTATACGAAAAGGAGCTTGATGGTGATTCACCGTTCGATGTTGTGATCATGGACCTGACCGTACCTGGCAAGATGGGTGGAAAGGAGGCCATACAGGGACTGTTGCTCATCGACAAGGATGTCAAGGCCATCGTTTCCTCGGGTTATTCCAATGACCCAGTCATGGCAAACTACAGAAAGTTCGGTTTCCAGGGAGTGGTTGCAAAGCCATACCGGATAGAGGAGCTTTCCGAAGCCCTTGTCCGAATAATGAAGCACTGAATTCGGAAATGCCTTTTAAATACCCATTTCTTTGATGATTATTCTGTTGCAATTCAATGATTAATTGGACGAAATCATTTAAATAACCCCTTCAGAGTGACGCGGTCTTAATGGGCACAGAACTCGTAAGGTTCCTATGTGTTGGAGCACTCTTGCTCGCAGTGGTCGCTGCAGTACCTGTAAGCGTTTGTGCTGTAGAGGTCCAGGATGGGCCATTCACAGCAACGCTCACGCAATCCAACAGCTCTGCAACGAGCTCTGACATGTCCAGGCCCACAGAGTCTACAAGGTCGAACATCGATGTCGGCTGGCAGTTCGCGTTCCTTACAGCTATCGTAGTGGTGCTTGGAGTTCTGTCATTGTATACATTTGGTCCGTTCAGGACCAGATTGGTGTACCCTCTTGTGTACCACACTCTACTATCACTTGGGTCGAACGTGTCGAAGAATCCCAAAAGGGCCTCGATCATGAGAACGCTTGGTAGGATCGAAGAGCTGGATGGGCCGACCCTGATGAAAGCCACGAAGCTTTCCAAGGAAGGTCTGGAATACCACATCTTCGTTCTTTCTGAATCAGGCCTGATAAATTCTGATCTGCACAATGGGACCGTTCACTACTCACTTGCAGCGAAGAAGTGATCACCCGAGGATGTGTGGGAGGACAAGGCTCAGGTCCTTATCTCGAATTACTATATCAGCACCGTTGGCACAGATCTCATCTTCCGGGTTGAAGGCTATGGATGTTCCAGACACCTTGAACATGGACACATCGATACTTCCGTTACCAATAGAGGCCGTGTCCTCTTTGGAGATGCCGAACATCTTCTGGGCCTCCAGGAGCGGGGTCGTCTTGTCCACGAGGACCACGTTGAGGACACCCTCGCCAGTGAGATTTCCATCGTCGTCAAGGACCAGGGAGTTGACGTAAACGAAGTCCAATAGTACTTCAGCTCTGATGCGGTCCACCAGGAGGTCCAGGCCTCCAGAGATGATGCCTACCTTCAGCCCTTCTTCCTTCAGCTTTTGGAGGGTCTCGATGCAGCCCTCCATGAAGGGTTGCTTGTCCAGGATCTCTTCGATCAAGGAGATCGAGATAGGGTCTTGCTTGTTGAGCCACAGCTTGATGTCCCTGCGCATGAACTCATGGTCGTCTATCTCTCCGTCCATGTAGGCTTTCAGGGACGCATCGTTGTTGGTGTCGAAGTGGTCGTGGATGGCCACCCAGGATGAGGCTATGTCGAAAAGTACCCCGTCCATGTCAAAGGCTGCAAGCTTCATCGTTGACACCTTTAGAAAAGTGCTGGGCGGGTCAGGTGGACGTCCTTATCTAGCAATGGGGGGATTCTCGATGTATCCTCAGTCCCGGCTCCTTCGAGCGTGGCAGTGCACGGTGAGGCTGCTCCCTTCCGGGCCTGACCCGGTTTCCATGAGTGCCGCGAAGATACTTCCCTCCGGAAGCACTGGCGACCACTGCAAACCCCAAAGGACGTTACTTCATAGGGACATCAAGACCCAAAGCCGGACAGGTGCGCCGCCCCGACCCTCTACATTCAGCCCCGCATATAGACCATTTCGGCATGCGAGATGCACGAGGGAAGGACTAGCTCCCCGGCCTAGCCCAGCGGGATGGGTTAAGATAAGGTTGTATATAAATTGTTAGAAAAGGTGACCAGGATGTGTATCAAATGTGATGGCGACTGTAGGAGCCAGAACATCATTGGGGGGAGGTGGCCCAACAGATCCTTGAACAACTGAAATATCATCAGCGACCATCGGTCGCTGGTATGTCCACTCCACTGGGAGTGGACCATGAAAGACCTCCCTGGATGTTCGATCGGTCTAGATGCTTCAGAATTTCTCGACGAAAGAGGGGTCGTTCAAAGTAACTCTTGGTTTAGCTGGCGCTCACTTTGAACGATATCTTTCAGGACGGTCTCGAAATTCTAAAGCACCATCTGTCTCGCAAGTGTCTCAAAGGCATCGTTCACGTTGATCGATTCCTTCGCAGACGTCATGAAATACCTGGCATCAAGCCTGGTGGCCATCCGCAGCATCCTTTCTGAAGAATCTGCTGGATACTCCAGGTCGGACTTATTACCGATAAGGATGAGCGGGATATGCCCAACTGCCCGTTCCAGCTCTGCAGCCCAGAGAGAGAGCTCCTCCAGGGTCTCTGGCCTTGTGAGGTCGAAGATAAGCAGAGAACCTCCAGATCCAAGGTAATGGGACTTGGAGAGGGTTCGTGATGTCGGCTGTCCAGCAAGGTCCCAGATGGTCAGGACCACGGTGATATCACCAGCCTGGACCTCCTTGGTCACGACATGGGCACCTACGGTAGATCGGTAGTCCGTGTCGAACACGTCATTGACGTATCGCTGGATCAGAGAGGTCTTTCCCACAGCGGGAGGACCGAGAATGGTTATCTTCTTGACCACCTTGGGGGACAATCGGTCACCAACCGAGGCAATGCCCGTTTGGATAATAAGGTTTTGGACGCGTATGGACCCACAATGGCCATGTGACACAAAATGGATTTCCTGGCTCATGCTGACACTGGAAAAACTTAATTAAAGAGAAAGTATTGCCGACCCAATCCAAGGTGTTGGAACATGTCTGAAGGTAAATCATCCCAAAGGTGCTCCTCATGCGGTATATTCCTGGTCGACAGGGGTAGCTCGTCGTTCCCATGTCCTAACTGCGGTAACGCTACCATCGGTAGGTGCCCTAACTGCAAGGACCAGAGCGTCAAGTACGTGTGCGAGGAATGCAGCTTCGAAGGCCCGTAAGGAACAGGTCCGCACCTGACCAGTATTTTCTACTAATACTAAACTGAGGTATCATTATGGGATTGGCAGCTATCACCATCAAGTTCATGCCAGAGGATGTCGAGACCGACCTGGAGGCCATGCAGGGAGAGATCAAGAACCTTCTTCCAGAGTTCGCAAGGCTCAATACCATGGAGGTCCAGCCTATCGCGTTCGGTCTGTCCGCTGTGGTCATTACGGTCATCATAGATGACAAGAAGGATTCTCCCGATGCGGTCATGGACTCGCTCAACAAGGTGACCAACACCCAGAGCGTCGAGATCACCGACATCGGCCTTATCTCGTAAACCGGTGGACAATGTCCACACAGGTCCTTTTGGAGTGGCAGGTCCACCCCACAGAGGACGAGGAAGCTATCTTCAATGCAGTGAACACCATCTTCCCAGGCTGTAGTTTGGAAAAGGATGGGATAGAACGGACTGCACGGACAGAGGACCTTCAGCCATTTCTGGATAACCTGGAAAGATACCTGATCCGGGATACTGCCCGAGAGGTGCTATTGTCTGTGGAGGAGGAGCTTGAGAAGGACGAGCACCACTACAGGTTCCAGATATCCAAGCAGGCCATGATGGTGGGGAAGGTCAACTTCGTCACGGGGATGGATGGGCCCATGGGGGATATTACGGTGGATGTGACCACGAGCCAGAGGTTCACGCTCATGGCGCATCTGACGCCGCCTGTGGAGGAGGATAGTGTGTTTGCGCGGAGGGGGTTTGGGGACGAGGATTTCGATATGTGAAGTTGATGGTCGACCCGTCTGAGAAAACTCAAGGATTTGAGGCCTTGGAAGAAAGGTTGTCCACTTTTCGCGAGTCTGCTCAGACATGTTGCCGAAAACTGGACAATTTCTTGTAGATAACGGCCTCAAACCCTTGAGTTTGGTATAATTAGGTACTCTTGGTATAGAATCCAGTTTTGCTTATATATCCACAGAAGGATGGAAATGCAGTGTACCTACTTTGAGGTGGGAATATGAAGAGACTGATGATGGGGATATTAATTGCGTTCATGCTACTGACCGTGTCCGCTGTGGCGCTTATGGGTGCTGTGGGGGAGGGAGAGACTGAGGGGAGGGCCTATACTAGGGGGACGGTCAATTATACGACAGACCATGGGATCGTGGGGCAAAAATACAATGATTTTGAGTTCTACGGATTGAACTACTCCAGTTCGGTCGTGCAGTATGGATACTCCATGGCATCAGGGGACATCAATGGTGATGGGTACGATGATGTCGTTTTCGGAGATCCATGGACAAGTTCAGTACAGATAATGCTGACAACACCCTCTCAACCATTTCTTAATCGGACCTTCAATGAATGGCCTCCATCGGGGGCGAACATAACGTTGTGGTCTGTGACAAATTATGGAATGCTTGGAACTCAGGTCCTTGTTGGAAACATCGATGGAGATGCCTATGCCGACCTGATAGTGGTTGCTGGCCAGACGGACCCTGGAGCAGTGTTCGTCATCCGGGGAAAAGATCTCTACATGGCGGTTGGGTGGACAGAGATCTATAGCATCTCATCTGCTATCTATCAATGTGATTCCAACCCCGTTTTCGATTGGTCAAACTTTTGCAAGGCAACCCTTGGTGATCTAGATGGGGATGGATTGGATGACATGCTTTTCGCTATACCCAATGCTGATCTCGATTTTGGGGGTGGACCCCTCTCTGATGCTGGAATCGTCTACGGAATGTTCGGCAAGGCCTTGTGGACCGATATCGCGACCGATTCGAGGGACTTCCATATGATGAACACACATCCTGGTAACCCAGGTGCAGATTTTGCATTATTTGCGTATAATGGGAACGGATGGCATTTCGGTTGGGATGTAGAGATCGGAGATATCGACGCCGATGGGAGTGGGGAGATCATGGTGGTCGTAAGTAAGAACGGAGACCCATGGCAAGACCATATCGTTCAAGTCATAGCTGGTCAAACCAAACCATACTGGTCCTCCTCAGGATATTCGAACCCGAACACTATCACTCTATTCAATATCAGTTCCAGTGAAGGCCTAGGTTGTGACGGGGTCATAAGTTATGATGTTGATGGTGATCTGAGAGATGATATCATCATAGGTGTCCAAGACGAGGTCAATGACAGATACCAGTCGAATATCTTCTACGGAAGTGGGAAGGAGTTCTTCGAAAACCAGTATTATGTTTCTGAAGAAGGATTTGCTAATGTAACTATCTA
Organism: Thermoplasmatota archaeon; assembly: GCA_028279585.1. GTDB lineage: Archaea > Thermoplasmatota > Penumbrarchaeia > JANQNL01 > JANQNL01 > JANQNL01. The sequence goes on along the minus strand of JANQNL010000213.1, from coordinate 190 downwards.
CAATGGATCCATTGTGAACTTCACTGGCGACATCAATAATGATGGATACAATGACCTTATTGTCACAAATGGAACACACATGGGCCTTGGAGGATCTGGTTCGCCAGGGATCGCAGGGCTGATCCTGGGTGGACCATCAATGAATCCATTCTACTATGACCATGATGTAACCTTCTATGGAAATGAGTAA
>JANQNL010000210.1 GCA_028279585.1 Thermoplasmatota archaeon | reverse complement strand
AACTTGCTGGAGGCGGAGCTGCAGCGCAAGCTGCGTCGGTCGGAACAGGTGGTTCCGCAGCGTCCACATCCACCGTAGCTAGCGGGTCATCTGCAGGGTTCTCATGGAAGAACCTCCTCTTTGGTTTCGCAACAGAATACAGCGAGGAGCAGCTCAAGGACAAGACCGGAGCGTTGAAAGATAACGCAGAGGCAGAGGCAAAGTCCAAGTCCTTGGACCGCCAGGGCTCTTTCATCACAGGCCGTGAGGTCATGACAATGGGCGTATCTGTCCTTGTTATGATGATCGCTTTCGGATATGTGGAGATGATGAGCAACCTCGCTCCACTGACAACATGGGGACTGTTCGGCATCGACCTGGTGTTCTTCCCGAAGTTCTCCATCTGGACCTTCCTAGCTGTCCTACCGATAGTGTTCTTCAGCTCAGTCACCATCATCCTCCTCGTCGAGTTCGTCGAGGAACTGGCAGCAAAGAGGCTTGGGCTTTGGTCCGAGTTCAGGATCTGGCCAATTGGTATGGTCACCCTGCTCATATCGGGTCTGTTCATGATGCCCTTTGGCTATCCTGGAAAGGCCGTGCCCAAGTCCGACAAGCCCATCACCAAAGGAATGGAGGGTTACATCGCGACCTGTGTCCTTCTGACCATGATCGCTCTGATGTTCCCATTCTCGTTACTGTTCCTTCTAGGTACTGTCATCCCGCAGCTTCCTCTCCTCACAAGCAGCCTCTTGACCGATATCTTAGTGGACTTCGGCGGTATCGGGATATCCATCTGTGCGATGATGTTCGCATACAGCGTGTTCCCGGTCAAGCCAATGGACGGGCAGAAGCTTTGGAAGCTCAATAAGGTGTATCTTGCTGTGATGCTGATACTTGCTGTGCTGATCTTCTGGCTCTGGACATTCAAGTTCATGTTCGTTCCGATCCCGAGCCTCTACAGCAACATCGTCTACATCCCTGGCTGGATCCTGGCGATAATCTTTGCGGTCATGAGCCTTGCAGCTGGCATCATGCTCATCGTTCTGCTGGTTGCGGGTGGGATCATCAAGAAGAAGTTCTTCGACATCTCGGACGAGGATAAGGAGGAAGGGTCGGAAGAGGAGACCGAGGAGGATACGGAGACCCTTCCAGAAGAGGAGGAGACCCCAACCGAGGAAGATGCCCCTGCAGAAGAGGAGACCCCTGACGAGGATGTTCCTGCAGAGGAAGAGACCCCCGAGGGTGAGACCGAAGAGGAATCCTCTGAAGAAGCAACAGAAGAGTCCTCTGAAGAGGAGTCTCCAACCGAAGAAGAGACGCCAGCCGAGGAGACCGAGCCTACAGAAGAAGAAAAGAAGGCTGACGAGGAGCTCGAGGCTGAACAGCAGGAAGAGGAACAGGTCGAAGAGAATACCGAAGAGGACTAAAGCTCGACATCCTCGATGGTTATCGGCATATCCCTGTCCGCCATCTCATCGAAGAAGCGCACCGGAGGTACTGATCGTTCTGGTGGCATGACACCCCTCAGCTCTATCCCTCCATCCTCGAGCATCTGTGCGATGATCGCCATTGGATAGGCCGTGGTCTTCATCATGGCCGTGATGCCCTTGTCCACATCCATCTCCTCCACAAGCTGATAGGTCCTGCGGACCTTCTTCTTCTTCTTTCCGTCCTCCACCTTGATGCCATCGACGATGACCTGCATCAGGACCACGTCCTGGTCGTCATCGGAGAGGTTCTCCAAAAGGACCTTGGCAAGGACATCCCTTGGGGCGACGTTCGAATGCGGAGGCACATGGATGGGCTCCTGGGATGCAAGACCGATGTCAAGCATGGCCTTGACCAGCTTGCAGTGACCGGGGTACCGGACCGTCTTGTAGTCGAGGTGTTTGATCTTGTCCTTGTAAGTGTAAGGGAGTGTGGAAGAACCACCAGACGTGTAGAACGCCTCCATTTTCCCGTACGGCTCTGGGAACTCTATCTCTTCTAGACCGGTCATGGATGGATGCTCCTCGATCCTGCCGTGAGAGAGGATTATGCTTGGTTCAACGTACTCATTGATGAGACCGTAGGGAGAGAAGACGATCTTGTAGTTCAGTGGTGGCTTGGGATGCTTCGGGACGCCACCGACGCGGATCTTCACAGAGAATACGCGCTTGAACTCCTCGATGGCGTGGCGAGCAATGATGGATACCATACCAGGGGCCAGCCCTACATCGGGTATGACAGTGAGGCCTCGCTTTCGGGCGATCCTGTTCATCTTCATCTGCTTGTTCACAATGTGGATGTTTCCCCCAAGGTCGATGAAGTGGGTCTGGGTCCCAAGTGCAGCCTCTGTAAGCTTTAGGTTCAGCTTGTAGGTGACTGCGGACAGAGCAACGTCCATCTCCTCCATGGCGACCTTGACCTCGCGCATCGAGGAAGCATTGGCCTCCATGAACACTATCCTATCCTCGAGCCCGTGCTCGATGAAGAACCGCTTTGCATACTCCAGGGCGGTGACGTTGTAGTCGGCCATGACTATCCTTTCGAACTTCGAGCGCAAAGCCAGGTCGTATGCGACCGCCTGACCCATCATACCTGCACCAATGACTATGACGTTCATTCCGTCACCCCTTGCGGCGAGGCAATCACACATCTGGCGTATATCCTTATGGGTGTGTGAAAAAGGGGATATAGCCCCAGGTTATTGTAGAACCGTGCCCTCGAAAGGCCTGGCCGACGGACTATGGGGAGGTGCGAAGGATAAGTGGAACTACCTGGACCTACCGGTCTGGTTCCGTTACCTCCTCTGCTATCTCATCATCTTCGCTGTGTTCTGGGTACCTTACCTGCTGTCGAACCTCATCTACGGATACTGGATAGCGGTCGTTGGCATAGATGCGCTATGGAGCAGAGCGGCAGGAGCGTCCCTTCTGACGTTCTGGCTCGTAGGACTGACAGTGGTCATGTTCTATGTATTACGAGGCAGGTTGGACAGGCCTAGCTGGAGAGAGCTTGGGTTCCGAGCGGACGGATTGCACAAGCAGCTTCTCCATGCGGTCCTTTTAGTTGCAGCCGTGGAGCTTTTGGAGTATATGTTCTGGAAGTTCTCGTTCCTGATCTATATCGACACTTCGGTGCACCGAGCGGACCCGACCATCGCCTCCATCATAACAGCGGTGATCGCGGCTCCTCTTTTCGAAGAGCTCGTCTACAGGGTCAACGCAACGACCTTGATGAAGCGGGAGATGGGGGCTGCGAAAGCTGCCTTGATAATCTCGGTCTGGTTCATCGCAAAGCACGTCTTCTTCTGGCGGTTCGAAGAAGGTATCGAATGGGCTGGTGTGTTCTATGTCATTGGATACTCGACCTTCCTCTGGTGGCTTGTGAGCTACAGGTACCTGAAGGAGAAGAGCATCATCATCCCCTTCTTCTATCATCTGTACAATAATGGTCTCATAGCTCTAAGTTATGTATTCCCGGAGTTCGTGTCATACACACGGCTCGCATTCATCTTCGGTGGGGTTGCGGTCATCGCATACTATGCTGTGATGTTCTCTCTCACCTACCCGAACAAGATGGTGAGGACGGGGTATGCCAGGTGGGTACCCATCAAGGGAGCGCCGTTCCCACTTCACTTCCTGTTGATATCGCCTTCTGAGGTTGGAAAGGAACGTATAACTAGGTTCTGGAAGAAAGCACTGGGACAGAGATCCTTAGCGTTATGGGCCATCGCCATCGCTGGTGGTCTGTTCCTGGTGTTCACATCGGAGCCGCTCATCTACCTCGGAAACATCCATGGGGCATTGTGCTTGTCTGTGGGAGTGCTGATCCTGATGATCTCGGGATTCGCGGTCCTGTTCATGTTCCTGGTGAAGATCATGCCGCCTGGGAATGCGAAGGGTACACCGTGGGACATTTTCAATGGAATGAGCCTGTTCAAAAAGTGATCTGGCTGCACACAGATCCTGTAAGGAACTGTTCCAGTCTTTATATATGCACACCGAGAGGATGTCCTCTTGGTGAGAAACATGATGAAGATGAGGTACATCATACTGATCGTTTGCGCGCTCTTCCTGCTCATTGCAATTCCAGCAATGGTCGTTGGTGTAGCGATACAGGCAGATGCGATGATGGATGAAGGAGGCGAAGAGAGAACAGGAACCACGCATAGTAAAAGACCTGTTGAACAGGTGGAGGAAGGGGACAATGGTTGGTGGAGAAATGAGGATGTTGAGAACGATTCCCCAGAGATATTCTTCCACGTCACAGAACCTATCACAACAGACGTCACGGTCACCATCCCCGACGGTGTGACCCTTACCATCCCTGAGGTCGAGATGACATCCGCCGCAACCTGGACCGATGTTAAAGCGAACCCGGATGGAACATGTACCTACGAAGGGTCGACCTATCCTTACCTCTACTACGAGGGTATCTGGGACTACCCTGACTCCTCTTTCGGCTGGATGGTCGAGAAGGTCGATGGCGTTATGGTCCTCGAAGGCGAGGTCGTCACCGAGGATGACATCCTGGAGTTCATCACCGAAAAGTGCATCGACTCTGGCCTTGAACCCAACGAGGCACAGGTCATCATCGACAGGATCGTGGCTCTCGACATGCTCGAGTTCGATGGATGCTTGGCCATCCGATACATCCCAGAAGTGGACGTCGAAGCGACCATGCAACTAGAGACCAGCGAGTCCTTCCAGACCATGCGTAGGCACTTCTATCTTGAACAGATAGAAACACAGGTTGAGCTCTCTGAACCGGTCTTTGAGATGAGACCCGAGGGTGACCTGATAATTCACGAAACAGCTGTTAATAGAGGCTGATCACATCTTGACCGGCTCGAGCTCCCTTTCGAGGAGCTTGAGCTCTTTTTCTTCCAAAGTGTCTGGGCTTATAGAGATCAGAAGGATTGCCTCGGACTCGGATATCTTGTCAATGAGCCTTCGAAGGAAACGAAGGACGGGATTGAACTGGTTGTTCGAGACAAGGTACTCCATGCCATCGATGAGCATAATGGTCTTTTCCTCCCTGTCCAGGAACTCCTCGATGATGTACATGATAGATTCAAGCGAGGGAGGGACGGTGGATTCCTTCTCGGACTCCCTGTCCGTAAGCCACAGAAGCGATGCTTCCTCGACCTTGAATCCAGACCGGAGCTTTGATGGGTTCATCCTGGTCAGGCAAAGCCCTGCGAACTCCTTGTCGTTCATGAGGTGACCGAAGATCTCGAAGCACTTATTGGGCCTGTCCTCAGCAAGGATATAGGCATTACCGCGCTCCAACCCCTCACCAACATCCTCGATGGTCGTGGGTTCTGGAGCTGGAGTGGGTGTTGGAAGCGGTGCTGGTTCTGGCTCTGGCTCGTCATCCTCAATGGGTTTGAGCTCCTCAACGGGCTTGAGCTCTGGTGAATCCAGGGAAGCATGGACCTGGGGGATCTCTCCACCAGCCTTGATATCTGCTGCCTGCTTCTGGTCAGCGATAGGGGATGAGGCGTCCTTTTTGTCCATCTGGGGCTTGATGGTGGTGTTGTAGTATTCTAAAAGTCTTGCCTCGAGAGAGGTCCTGAGCCCGATAGGGTTCAGTCCATACTCCTGGCACTTGTTCCTCAACTCGTCCTTGGACGCTTTGGAAAGATGTTCGGGGGTGAAGAAGTCCTGGGCCTCCTTCTCACGCTTAAGCTTGACAAGCTCTTCACCGCATCGCTTGGCGAACTCTACGGCTTCTTCGTACTTCTTCAGCTTTAGAGCGTACTTGGCCTCGTTCAGGTATTCCCGGGCAAGTTTTACGTCCATGCCTTCCCGGTTGACCATGACCATAACGCTTTCATAGCGTCTGATCAAGTTAAGGACCTGAGCGAACCGAACATCCCTGACCCGCATGTTATCCTCCGGAGTAGGAAAAGCCCTTCGGTCGGTCGCGCGACAGTGTCCCAGAAGGGCCCCGGCTATGAACCTGGTCTCGATATAATAAAGTTATGGTCCCACCCGTTGGCAGGTACATTTTCCAAGTGTTTCCAACTACCAGGATTCGAGCCTTGCTCCAATATTTATTTATACGGTCGGTCCTAACTACATACTTAGAGAAAGGAATATAGAACGCCTAACTGCTTTCGGTAGTGTTCAAATGCCACGTAATTCAAAGAGATCTTCGAAAATAGATGAAGAAGATGCTCCAAGTTCTGAGAAGGAACCGACCCAAATGCCTAGCGCCCTTAGGTCTGCTGATACCAAGTTGAGGATAGCAGCTGGCGCTGTTGGTATCATCATACTCCTCATCGGTATCGTCATAGCTGTGATGATAGCCCCCACGGATGGGGCCGCTCAACAGGACAAGGGCGAGCTTGCCCAGCTCCTGGTCGATGCAATAGGCCATGATGAGGACATCCTCCACGGAGGAGGGGCTCAACCGTTCGTGTTCAGCTCCATCGCGCTTGGGACCTATGACCCCGCCCAGACCGCGAGAAGGCTCCAGATAGAGCAGGACTTCTTTATCGAAATAGAGGACGTCAGCCTATACGGCGACAAGGTGGAGTTCACAGCCTCCAATGGAACGGCCATCGTTCCATCTGGAAGTGATAACGCACCTGCAGCCTCAGCAGACGTCAAGCGTTTTGAGGCCGTCAGACCCTGCACCATCGTGCTCCCATCTGGGGAGTCGCACACAGGGTTGTTGAGGATAATCCTCCTCGACAGGACCAGGGAGGTGTGATGATGGGAAAGAGAAGCGGTAAACGGAAAGAGCCAGAGGTGGAAACGACTCCAGCTCCAGAACCCTTCAGACCATCGACCTACGCTATGGTGGACTCCTCCATCATGATCGTCCTGATGATCATCACGGCAGTTGTCCTGAACGTTGTCGTATACAATACAGGTGACACGGACGCTTCAGCTTCCGACCTTACAAGGACGGACACGGTCACCCTGGACCCACAGTGGGAACCGGAGCGCGTCGGTGCCATGCTATTGACATCCACCATTCCCATGGCTAGCTACGTCGATGCCATTGGTAGGGACTACTACTATCCCGACCAGTCCGTGGACACCCTGATAGTGGAAGATGTCAAGGTGCGCCAGGGACAGGGTGGAGCATACTCCGAGAACGGACTGATAATAGGATTGGAAGAGCCCATACGTGAGCAGTTGAACGCCATCCTACCAACTGGAGTAGCATACATCTTGAACATAACCTACACTTCTACCAACGGGGCAGATACCTCTGACCCAGAGACCGTCTACATAACAGGCAGAGGCAATGACATGATGACCCTTTCCGAGACCTGGGCCAGATTCAATGAGGGCTCGTCGACCACAAGCTCTGCGATCTTCGACCTGGGGGACAACCTGGGTGGAGGAGTGCCAGGGTCTGGGACCCAGTATGGTGATGTGACGTTATCCATAACGGTTAGATTAAGTATCTACGAAATAACAGCAGCCAACGACAGGGGGTGGTCCTAATGGCAAAGCCAAGGACACGCACCGGTGACGGTACTATCGAGACCACCACAAGCTCACCGATGATGAAAGTGGGCCTTCACAGGTTCACACTGACCATCATAGCACTGATCATCATGGTGCTCGTCTTCATCGTCGCAGCTCTGGCCATACCAGACCCAACAAGCGAGGACCCTATAGAAGCTCCAGTTGAAGCTACTGGCGAGGTCGACAGGGTAATGTGGGAAGTATCCATAGTTTTGGAGCAGTCTGCGTCAAGTTCTCTCTCCTACCACTTGCAGGAAGGGACCATTGATACAGATGAGCTCGAGGATCTCGTATGGACGGACATGACAGACCTCATCGACGCCCAGATGTCACCTTACCCTGACAGGGTCAAGGGATACGAGACCACAGTGGACCTCATCGATGTGACCATCATGGAAGGCGGAGCAGAGCTCGAGCTTCCTGGAACGGTCGCCACTACCACTAATGATGTGTCAGAGGTACCAGGATCTGCGGACCTCTCCTACCTTGCAATGGACGATGTTCGGGTACCTGGACTATATTCATTGGACGTCGACTTCGAAATAGAGCTTCGCTCGGTGGACGGAAGCAACATCACCACACTTGGCCCGGACGCCGATGTGGCCGTCACCAGAGAAGGTGAGGTCACATCCTCGATCTTCGTTCCTATGGGAGCCCTCGAGGCGATCGCCGGTAGGTTCGAGTACTGCGCACAGACCAGGTACAGCGATGTCGCATCCATGGTCAACTACATGCTCAACGTCATGGCGCGTTACAGAGCGTCCATGGAGTGGGGGCTCAACTACGACGATTCGCCCAGGAACATCCTCAATGAGGGTGACGTGGAGATCGCACTTAACACTGCATTGCTCATCGAGCAGTTGATGCTGACAGGTTCATACGACCCAGCATTGGTCGCAGAGATGGACCAGAACTTCTTCTACGTCTCACTTCCAGCTGACGCAGAGACTCCAGTAAACCCATCCAACCACAGGGAATGGAGTGCGTCAGAGCGGGCCAACTTTGTGCAGTACCAGACAGCGATGCAAGCTGTAAATCCTCTGGGACGTGCCATGAAGAACCTTATCCTGGACTACGACTCAGGAGGATACCTTGACGCTGCAGACCTGTTCACACTCTACCTATGCATGGACAACATGCCATGGGCAAACTCCTTGACGGTGGACCCGAACGACGATACCTCTATCCTCATCGATAGGATGTTCATGGACGCAAGGTTCCCAACATACCTTCTTGATATGAACAACCTGATCTTCAGGGCCCCCATCCCGGATGACGGTGTTCCGATGACGTCCTACTCTGGACCCATCGAGCTGTCCATGGACAATGGAAAGGTCACTGAGTCCTCTAACAAGGACCTACAGGTCCAGGTGGACCAGACACCGAACTACCTTGTGGCTTCCAAGGACTTCATCATCGAGGGAGCGTTCCCACCACACGGCTGGTATACCACTGGGTGGGTCAATTCCACACTATACGGAGCTAGCCCATGCCCTGGAGAGGGCACCCGGTGTGGCGGGGTCAAGCCGAACGTCCCACCACCGGAGCATGACTTCAGGGTACAGTGGGACATGAACATCCGTGGAAGCCTTCAGGTCAACCTTTCTCTACTGGAAGATGACGACCAGTTCCTGCTCGACGGAAAGGCCCCAGAGATCATCCAGGAGATAGAGCTTGACTTCCCAGTGACCGTCCTCTGTTGGCTTCCAAAGAGGCCGAACAACGAGGTCATTATCTTCGAGAACATCAACAAGGGGACCATGTTCCAAAACCTTACAGCATCCATCTGGATAATCGAGCCACAGGCCAATGCTACCGAGTTCTTCGTGGAGAAGGTCTGGAGGACCATCAAGCCAATAGTGGCTGTAGCTTGGGACGAGGTCGCGATGCTCAACCGGCTTGCATTGGAGTTCAATGCTCAGGGAGGGACCTCCCGCATGGACACTCAGGCTGACGTCAGAGCACTAGCTCTACGAGCTATGACACCTGGTGCATACCAGGCGGCAATAGATATGAGCAGCCCATGGGAGTGGATGTCTGACTTCCTCGACGGACACGTCTATGGACAGAACATCACCACGGACAAGATCGCCGAGATGGCGGTCTCCATGAGCAATGTGACGGTGGACTATGATCTAGGGACCGATCTTATGACGGTGGTCGTGGAACATAACAGGTACGACCCACAGGGCGCGATCCTGACCATGAAGTTCACAGGTATCAAGAACGAGGCGAACAGGGCGATAGACCTGACCATAACATCCAAGGACAATCCACTGCTGGGCTTCTCACTTGCGCACACGGTTTTGGGAACTGGCCAGGTGGACATGTTCGACGTGACCTACCGTCATGATGGGGACGTCTACGATGTGGACACCACCATGAGCTCCATGGCCCTGACCGATCTCATTACTTCAAAATATCCGTCCGAGGAGTTCATAACTGACCCTGCCAACGAGGGCATGATAGCCATACCGGTGGTCTGGACCCACGACGGGGCCAATACTGGTGCGACCATCTGGGTCGGAGAGGACGTTGACATGACAGGAACCCTTACTGAGCTCAACTCCGACATCGCAGCCCTTGGAACCTCACCGGGACCGAACGCTGTGGATGCAGTTCTCGGAAGGCTCTGGAAGACTGTTGCTAAGACCAACGGCGACATAGTCCTTGGATTCGATGACGAGGACCATTCTGTCATGATGATCTATGCCGCCAACGTAGACATGGACATGCTCGAGGATATCTCGGTCACAGACATCCCGAACCTTGCAAAGAGCATCGGTGTCAATGGAATGACAAGCACCTACACAGGCATCGAGTTCATCACTTCAATGGAGAAAATGGGCTCGGATACTCTATTCACCATCCGACCAGCCGATGGGGGTATGGTCACCACAGCCTACATCGAGGCCGATAAGCCTTACGCTGAAACTGATGCTTTGATGGTACAGAGGACGATTAAGAGCTGATCACTCGTCTGGAGCTTCAGGCTTGATCCACCCACACTTGGGACAGCTTGCCTTCCACTGACCACAGTTGCAGCTCTGCTCGGACTTGTAACAAACCTTGCACACGGCCAATCCCATATAGCCGCAAGTATCGCACTTTATTGGCATGGGACCTAACCTGGATAGAAGTATTCGATGACATAGATGGCAACGACGATGACCACTGCTGCTGCGACCACGAACTTAGGGTCGATCTTCAGGGCGGTCTCCTCTTCTGCGTCGAAATACCTGATGAGACCGGCTGCGGCGTGGAAGCCTTCGCCTTTCTTTCCTTTCTTTTGTGGTGCCATGTAGTCACCTCAAGGAGGGAATCGACATTTGGTATATATTATTTTTGAGTTGCCGAGGAGAGTTCCGGACCTGCTCTAGATCACTGGCTCCCATCTTAGTATGCATATGACCCAATAATATTTATAACACCATACACTATAAAACCGGCGTAGCCGAACGGCCAGACAGGTGGGGGGTGTGGATGCCGTTCCAAAGTACACTGGACAGTGAGATCATGACTGCCCGCCGCATACTAAAGATAGGAACCTTGGCCTTTTTCTTGACCGCGGTCCTAGTGCTCGTTCTATTGGTGCCCGTATTCACCTTGAGCGCACAGGCCGCAGTGACCACCGGTACCACCGCCCCTATGGTCGGTGCAAGCCAGCCCATCCGTGACAATTCCTCTGCTGTTGCGATCTTCGGTTTTGGAGCAACGTCCACTGGAGGAGATACCCTCAACCAGGTGGATGTCAACTTTGTCTCGGTCACAGGATTTGCAATGAGCGACCTGAAAGCTCGAAGCACCAACGGTGCCATCTCGGGAGTTGCCATCTACAGAGACGATGGGTTGAACGATGATATCCTGGACCCATCTGATACTGCTTTAACACTGTCCACGATCCAGAACATCGGGTTCAGTGTGAGGCTCTCACCCAACTCCGAAAGCGTTCCTGGATCTGTTACAGGCTCCTATCAGTGGTTCATCGTCATCAGGACCTCCAGGACCATCTCCAATGGGGACACGTTCAACGCCACCATAGCGGCTGGTGGCATCGTAATGACCGGCCCCACGACCCAGCCTGCGACACTGAAAAGGACACAGAACCTTGTCACCACCATTGCGGTAGCATACGACATGGTCCCGACCGGTAAGGCATACCTTTCCGATCCTGGCTTCGACTATGATACCATCGCACCACTCGGTTTCAGAGTGCTCGATGGGGACACCAACCTGGACGCGTTCAAGCAGATCGTCATCCATGTGCAGGATGTCGGCCAGTCGGACTTCACATTCAATATGTTACAGCCTCTCTCGACCACAGCGGCCACATCTGGAGTTGCTCTGTATCGAGATACTGCCAACATCTCTGCTGATGGTTTCGACCCATACGATGATTACGCCATCGACCTTCTGAGCATCGGCAGGATGACCAACAACCGGGTGGCACTGAACTTCTCAGTGACTGCACCAGTTACCGAGAACGTCCCAGATATCTCGCTAGGGGGGAACGTGGATTACCTCATCGTTCTGAGGACATCTATGTCCTTGGCACACGATGTGGACATCCGCGTCAACCTTGACAAGGACATGATCCTCGTCAGCGGTGCAGATGGCTCTGACTACGGAGCCCTGGCTGGTGCGATAACTGGTGGCACGGTCGTTTCCGACACCGTCGCTCCAACGCTCGGCGGAGATGTCGTGAGCATCACTTCCTCAAGCTCATACTTCTACGAAGCGGACACCGACTGCAGCGGCGGGGACGACAAGGTCTACTACAATGACAGACCGTTCGAAGGCAATGCCCAGGTTGTCACCATCCAGTTGTCTGGCTATGTTGAGAACAACCCGGACAGGCTCGAGGGTGAGATGGCATTCAACTACACAGTTGGCTTCCCATACGATGAGACGGACTCCACGACCCAGTCCATCACATACCAGATATTCACCAACGGTCCAGTAAGCAACCCACTGACGGTCACCATGATCGACAAGGTGGGTCACACTGGAACCTATGACGTTGACTTCGTCGCAGACAACACCGACCCGCAGTTCGATTCTGCAGGGTGGGTGGAGTCAAGCGATTACTGCTGGGTCGGTGGGGGCAAGCTCTACTTCAGAGATGGCATGCCAACGACCGAGTATGCATACGCGACAGGTACAACATCCGATGCTGGGGCAGACCCATCAGGTCTTGACAGGCTCGAGTTCTCCACAGAGGGTTCACTGGCATCAAGTCCAAGCTCCGACAATACTCCTGCAACTTTCGTCGGAGCATATGGGATAGACTACGCAAGCAACGGTCTTTCCTCACCAGCCACGCTCACGCTCTACGACATGTGCGGCAACAGGGTCACAACTGACCTCGACTACCAAGAGGACAATACTGACCCGACCGTGAGCATCACATCCCCAACAAATGGCGCTACCGTCAGTGGCTCTGTCGTTGTGCAGATCAACGCCGCAGACAACTTCGGCATCGACAGGGTGGATGTGTCCTTCAATGGCGGAACCACATGGACCCAGTGTGGGTTCGATGGTTCCAGGTATGTCATGACCTGGGACACCCTGATCTATTCCGAGGGGACCTACACCGTCATTGCAAGGGCTCGCGACTATGTGGGCAACACGGTCTACGACTCCATCGTTGCCAGGATCCTCAACTATCCATTATCTGTCTCCTTCATCTCACCCTCCACGAACGACGCGGTAGCAGGGACCATGTCCGTGGCCGTAGACCCATCAGACTACACGGTCGACTGTGTCCTTTACATCGGTGTGACAACGGTAGGGACGGACCTCACCAAAGACATGAACGGATACTATACTTTCAATGTGGATACGCTCTCATTCTCCGATGGCTACCACATCCTCAAGGCCGTTGTCCATGGAACAGGTGGCAATGCTTCTTCCCAGATAGCCATCCTCATTGACAACACAGCACCGGTCATCGACTCGGTCACCGGAGTATTCCCAGGCTCACAGCGATCAGCCAAGAGTGGTGACAAGGTCCACATCCGAGCTGTCGTCTACGACAATGCCTCCGGCATGAGCCAGGGAGAGGTGACCGTCAGCGCGAACTCCATCGGAGGCGGCATCAGCATGGACATGTATGACGATGGGACCCACGCCGACCTGTTCACCGACGACGATGTGTTCGGTTCAGAGGAGATCACTGTAACAGCCACATGGGGATACCATGTGGTCACCGTGTTCGCAACTGACAAGGCTGGGAACTCTGCAAAGCTTGCCTACAGCTTCCCAGTGGACGATCACGCACCGTTCGTCAACGATGTCTGGACCATCTATCCAACTACACAAGCTGCGGCAAAGGCTGGTGATATGATCCGTATCGCTGCCGACGTCACAGAGCTCGAGGAGGAGGTCCCGATAGATATCGTGTTCACTCTCGACAATTCAGGCTCCATGGCAGGAGACGCCATGACCGCTCTGAAGAACGCTACGAAGACCTTCGTCAACAAGCTCGGTCCAACTGACCACGTAGCTCTCTACTGTTTCGACCCAGACTCTACAGGCTCTGAGGGTGTGAAACAGTTGGAACCCTGGACCAGGACCAACGCCTCTGGTAAAACTAAATTGGTCAACTCCATCGATGGTCTGATCGCCCAATGCAACACGCCTATCTGGGACACCATCGGAGCAGCTTTGACCTACGCAATGAGCTCCTATAACAGATCGGTTGTCATCGCGTTCACAGATGGCGCTGACCACGGCCTGAACTACTACACCTGGGATGGATACTTGGTCGGGTACGAGCACGGTTCCGAGGACTTCTGCCCATGGCACAACTGGGGGACCGAAGTGACCTACGGTAACCATGTGGGCAACTACACCTTCAACCAGGATGGACAGTTCCACAAGAACGTCACAATGGCTGTGGACAACGATGGCGCCGGAACGGCTGACGACTCCAAGAGGTGGGGTCTTCTCAACGCTCCGATACCGGTCTACACCATCGGTCTTGGTGGGGGCATCCTGCACCAGGAACCGCCCTACCCAGGCACCCCAGAGGAAGGCCTGTATGATATCGGTGAGACATCCTCTGGTGGGAAGTACTACTACGCTCCAAGCCCAGGCCAGCTTGGTGATGTCTACAACACCATCTCGACCTTCATCTCCACCATGGATGCTCCTATGGGCATCGATAGGGTCATCGCAGACGCAAGGGCCGTTGGCGGTGACAAGGACCTCATCATGTATGACGATGGTCTGCACGGTGATGGTCTGGCCAACGACGGCGTATACGCCACAGAGCTGTTCCAGATGCCAGAGACGTTCACTGCCAAGAAGACCGTTTACGTCAGGGCCTACGACAAGGCAGGGAACATGACAGAGGACGAGGGCGAGACCATCGTGGACAACCACATCCCGAACCTCCACAACATCACCATCGTTGAGTCTGTGATGCGCGAGTATGCCGAGGACGGGGACGTCATCTACTTCGAGGCGAACGCCACGGACTACGGTTCCGACATCTACCAGGTATATGTGGACGCCACAGAGATCGGCTCCACCTCTTACATGACCCTGAACAACTCCGGGATGGGCAATGACCTGAACAACACTGACACCATCTACACCTCCGCTGACCTGGAGGTTACCACTGGTATGGTGACCAAGAAATACTTCACGGTCAGGTTCACGGTCATCGATGATGCTGGCAACAACAGGTCGCAGCTGTCCAACTTCCTTGTCATCAACGACGAGTCATTGCCCATCTGTACCATCGTGTCCCCTTCGAACACCGAGTTCATCGAGGGCACCCACCTTGTGCAGGTCAGTGCAACTGACGCTTCTGGTATCGAGAACGTGACGGTTTACATGCAGGAGATGGATGGTGCGACCCCGATAGGTCCGCTAACGTCCATCGGCATGAGCCTGAACATCCTCAACGGATACTACGAGTACTATCTTGATACGACCGCTCTATCCCAGGGCAACTACCAGATGTACGCTATCGCGTACGATAGGGTAGCGAAGCCCAGGACATCCCCGGTCAACAGTATCTGGGTCGACAACGACTACCCTGCCCTGTTCGTCACATCACCATCATCCGGTGACCATCTTGCAGGTCCTGTGTTCGTCAATGCTTCTGCAACAGACCTTGCGGTAGGAGCTATCACGTATTCCGTGGACGGCGCAGGTTCTTTCGATGTGGCCACAGCGCTTGATACCAGGCTGTATCCTGATGGAACACATATCATCACGATCACGGCCGTGGACAAGGCAGGTCACGCCACGTCCATCGATGTGAGCGTGCAGTTCGACAATACAGCGCCCGATGGCATCGTTTCCAGGCCTGTGCCGGACGAGTATGCCTCTGGCATCTATCAGACAACAGTGTCCGCTTCGGACATGGTCGCTATCGACGATGTGCGGATGACCTTGTACTCGTACCTCACTGGCAGCCCGGTCATCACAGATACCAACTCCGTAAGGATGGTTCCAGACACCGAGGGGACAGGTTACATCTACCTGCTGAACACGCTGAAGTACGACGATGGGCCATACATGCTCTCTGTCCTGGCAACCGACAGGGCAGGGAACTCTGCCACCTTCGAGGACAGGTACTTCTACATCAACAACGGCGGACCTTCCCTGGCCGTGTTCGAGCCGCTGGACGGTGATCCGGTCAACGGGTTCGCATACAAGATAAATTACTCCGCCTCAGCTACAGACCTCGACAGTGTATCCTTCAGCTTCGATGGAAAGAGCTGGGGAGACGCTTCGGTAGCCATCAATACATCAAGGTATAGCGATGGACAGTACGACCTGACCGTCAGGGCTGTTGACAAGGGCGGCATCTACAGTGAGATAACCAGGCAGGTCTACATCGACAACACCAAACCGACCGTGCGATTGCTTGCACCTGCGAACAACCAGGTGATCGACGGTGAGTTCGAGTTCAAGGCATCCATATATGACCTTGGAGGAGTAAAGGAAGGACAGGCCTTCCTCTACATCGATGGGAACCCATACACCCTCATCAGGGAATCGGGATCTGACCTCTGGACGGTAACGATCAATGTGGATGACCTCTCCAATGCCAAGCACACTGTGTACGTGGATGTCACGGACAATGGCGGCTGGATCGTCAAGACATCGAACTCTTACTTCATCTCATCATTCTTGGACACCGACGGTGACGGATATCCGGACGACGAGGACGATTACCCGAACGATCCGACCGAGTGGTGGGACACTGACGGAGATGGAGTTGGCGACAACGCAGACCAGAACGATGATGGTGACGAATATTACGATGACGAGGACGACTTCCCAAGGGATCCTGACGAGTACATCGATACCGATGGTGATGGTATCGGCGACAACGAGGACCTTGACGATGACGACGACGGCATCCTCGATATCAACGACGCACTACCACTGGACGATAAGGATTGGCTCGACTACGACCTCGACGGCATAGGAGACTCCGTGGACGACGATGACGATAACGATCTTGTCCCCGACGACAGGGACGCGTTCCCGTACGATGAGTACGAACACTTCGACCATGATGGTGACGGCAAGGGCAACTCCGTTGACCTTGACGATGACGGTGATGGAACACCGGACGAGGACGATTACTATCCACTTGATGGCACGCGGTGGGAAGACCCCGACAGGGATGGCGATGGTGTGGAGAACGGCCAGGACGCGTTCCCGGACAATCCATACCTATCTGACAATCCGATCGGTTGGATCCTGCTGTTCCTCGGTCTTGTGATCATGGGCATCCTCATAGCCTTCGGTGCCACTATCCGTGACAAGGTCATGGAGATGATGGGTCCAAAGGAAGAGGAGGAGGAAGAGGAGGAGGAAGAACCAAAGGGCTTTGCTGCAAAGAAGACCGAGAAGAAACCAAAGAAGAGGTCCTGGGGCAGAAAGGAGGAAGAGGAGGAGGAGGAAGAGGAGGAGAAGCCCAAGAAGCGCTCGTGGGGAAAGAAGAAGAAGGATGTAGAGGAGGAGGAAGAGGAGAAACCCAAGCGCTCCAAGTTCGCAAAGAAGACCAAGAAGGAGAGAGGCTCCAAAAAGAAGAAGCGGGCCAGCTCACCGTTCATGCGCGACGACGACTACGATGACGATTACTAGACCACCTGCTGGTCTGTACGGCTCAACGAAAGCCATATGAACAAAAAGGGATATCGACGAGACTGACCAAGGAGCCTTGAGGCCCCAGATGGTGGTGGAGATATGGACCTATTGCTAAATGATTCCCAGAAGATGATCCAGCAGCAGGCGCGCGAGTTTGCTGACAAGGTCGTTAAGCCCAAGGCAAGGGAGATCGACCGCACAGAGGAGTTCCCCTGGGATACCATCAAGCAGATGGGCCCGTTGGGCTACATGGGAATGACCGTGCCTGAGGAATGGGGTGGGCCTGGAAGCGATTATTTCTCCTACGTGTTGGCTTTGGAGCAGATATCCAAGGCTTGTGCTTCCACAGGCGTCATCATGGCGGTCCATAATTCTGTGGCACTGTTCCCGATCTACAAGTTCGGAACAGAGGAGCAGAAGAAGGACTATGTCATACCACTGGCAAAGGGCGAGAAGCTCGGTGCCTTTGCGATGACCGAGGCGAATGCAGGTTCCGATGCAAGCCAGCTCACGACCACAGCGGTGGACGAGGGCGACCATTATGTTATGTCAGGCTCCAAGCTGTTCATCACATCCGGATGTGAGGCTGACGTCATCGTCGTTGTTGCCCGGACAGATCCTGACGCTGGGACCAGGGGTATGACCGCATTCATCATCGAGAAGGGTATGGAAGGCCTGTCCTACGGCAAGGTAGAGAACAAGATGGGAGTCAGGCCCACGGCTACCACTGAGCTCATCTTTGACAGCGTCAAGGTCCCGAAGGAGAACGTCCTCGGAGATGTCGGCAAGGGATTCTCTGCAGCACTTTCCACATTGGATGGGGGAAGGATCGGCATAGCTGCCCAGGCTCTCGGTATAGCACAGGCCGCTCTGGATGAGGCTGTGGAGTATGCCAAGACCAGGGAACAGTTCGGCAAGCCCATCGGCAGGTTCCAGGGTGTCTCGTTCATGATAGCTGATATGGCCACCAATGTCGAAGCAGCAAGGTGGCTTGTGTATTCGGCTGCTATCAAGAAGGCACAGGGAACGCCTCTGACCAAGGAAGCCGCAATGGCCAAGCTCTTTGCTTCGCGTGTTGCCAAGGAAGTGTCCATAGATGCTGTGCAGATCTTCGGTGGTGCGGGCTACACGGATGCCTACATCGTGGAACGTCTCATGAGGGATGCCAGGATCACAGAGATCTACGAGGGCACCTCCGAGATCCAGAAGATGGTCATTGGCAAGCAGATGCTCAAGTAGGCGCCGACAAGTATTTTTCTTGCCTTCTGTAATTGGTATACAGAAGGTGATGTCCTGGCTAAGTATGATCCAAGAACAGATAAGATGGGAATGGTGTGGCTCAGTATCGTCCCCTATGTCAACGGAGTGATCACACTCTACTGGTTCTTTGTCTGGCTTCCAGCAATGTGCAAGGACCTTGAACACCACACTGGTCTTCCCTTTAACGACCATTATTCAAAGATACGACTAGGTTTTATCCTATATCTCGTCGGTATCTTTCTGACGTTCATCGTCATTGGAATCGTTCCTGTGATCATTGGTGCTGTATTTATGATCCAGGGGGTTATTGCCATAGCCAAGGACCTACAGAGACATATGCAGGAAGAAGGGAAGTTCGATCCATGGATGACAAAAGGTGTTATCGGCATCGGGGCTGCACTGATTTGGCCCCTCCAGCTCATCCTCAACAATCACTGGATAGACCACGGTTACATCAAGTGAGAGTGTAATAGTTTCAACCAATAACAATTAAGTATATGGTAATGGTTCGTGTCAATACCGACCACGCGGTGGAGCACCATGAGACACTACGATTTCAGGGAGGACAAGATGGGCCAGGTATGGCTTATCATCATTCCGGTCATCAACGTTTTTGTACTTCTGTACTGGGTGTTCTCATGGCTTCGAGAGATCTGTGAGGACCTCACGGACCACTCCGGTATAGATTTCATGCCACATTACAACAAGGTCCGCGTGGCCGTCATCATGTACATCATCGGTCTCATCCTGTTGCCGGTCTTCGGTGTGGGGACGCTCATCATATTGATCTCCATCATTGTCGGCATCATAGGGCTTGTGCGCATCGCCAAGGACTTCGAGGAGCACCTCATCGAGGAGAGGTCCGCAGACTACTGGATAACCAGAGGCTCTGTGGCCCTTGGAGCTCTTTTCGTGTGGCCACTGCAGGCCATCCTGAACGCCCACTGGCGGGGCCACGGCCTTGAGTGAGGTGATACCTTGACCATCGTTCTTCACAGATACACTTCAGTAGAGGATACTGCTGTTCAGCTTGAGGTAGGGGAACCAACCTTTGCTCGACCTACCAAGGACATCGACAGGATGCTTGCGACCGTGGAGATGTTCCATAACGCGCGCAACCTTGTTCTGATCGGTAACGGCGGGTCCATCACATCCTTCATGGCGTTCAGAGGAGCGCTCTTCGACATGACCAATGATGTGAAGGTCCACATCCTTCACACCATGGACCCAGATTACATCTCTCACGTTCTTTCCGAGTGTTCAACTGACGATACGCTCGTAGTGCCGATATCCAAGTCCGGAAACACCGTCGGCGTTCTGGAGCTTTTATCGGTGTTCTCCGACTACATGTGCGCCGTGGTTACCGCAAACCCCAACGGTGCGCTGATGAAGATCGCCAAGGGACGCGGCGACCCGATCATCGAGGCGCCTGACGATATCGGCGGTAGGTTCTCTGGAAGGACCGCTGCAGGATACTTCCCGACAGCTGTTGTGGGTTTGGACATCGCTGACATCGAGAAGGGAAGTATGGTGGCTGTGGAGAAGTACTCCAAGGTGGATGGGTCGAAC
>JANQNL010000178.1 GCA_028279585.1 Thermoplasmatota archaeon | reverse complement strand
GATTACGACACGGTGTTCTCCGTCAGCAATGACCTCCAGAAAGATGTAAGGGACGCAAAGAAGGCGTTCGGCAACCTTGGCAAGGAGATCCAGAACACCAAGTCCTTCCTGTTCGATGCCCAGGATTACGACGATGGCAGGCTCAAGTCCATGATGAAGGACGTGGAGCGGGCCTACAAGGCCTCAGACTACAACAAGGCGAACAACGGCATCCGTGAGATACGACTGGCCGCCACAAAGCTCCAGACCCAAAGGCAGAAGGCCGTCAAGGCCATCAAGAAGGCCGAGCAGGAGCTTTCCAAGCGCGGAGGT
Source organism: Thermoplasmatota archaeon (assembly GCA_028279585.1). Taxonomy (GTDB): domain Archaea; phylum Thermoplasmatota; class Penumbrarchaeia; order JANQNL01; family JANQNL01; genus JANQNL01. The sequence goes on along the minus strand of JANQNL010000178.1, from coordinate 4,208 downwards.
TCTTCCGACTCAACAGGCGCTACAGCCGAGATAAGGAAGGCCAAGGACCTTCTCGAGCAGAAGAAGTTCGACAGGGCCGTGGCCGCTGCAGAGAACGCCAGAGAGAAGCTTCTATAACCGATGATCTAAACTGATTCTGCCAACCGATCTCCAACATACATATACGACTGTGGAGCCACAAAGCCAGGCATCCTCTCCTTGGGATCAACAGGCATCTCGAAGGCCTCGAGTTCGTCGATCATTATCGCATAGCCAGTATCCCTTCCCTGAAAGTACTCGAAGAACTCCTTCTCGCTAACTCCCGACACATCCCTGAACTTCTCCCACAGCACATCCGGCCTGTCAGACACGACCATCTTCGGATGAAAAGCAGCAACGACCTTCTTAACAGGCGAGCTTGAGTAGATATAGATACGATCAATGTCGGTCCGCTTATAGATGGATTTGCGGAACTCGTAGTGCTTGCGGCCTGATAGGATCTGTTCGACGCATTTCGGTTTGATAGAGATAAGGACACTAACCACACCTTTGCCTCCTCTCACTCCTTCCCATTCATAAGTAACCCTTCCAGCTCCTTCAGGCCGAACATCTGTATCTTATTTTTTTTACAGTAGCTCTCGCACTCGTTGGTGAAACCAGACTTCGAGAATAACACAAAGTGCTCTTTCCTCGAATCGGACCCCCACTTGACCATTCTAGCCTTCTCAACAAGTCCCTTTGCTACCTTCACACTGGTCTTTCTGTTCCGCCACTTACACTCCCCGAACAGTATGTCGTCGGTCTGATCGTTGAGTCCTACGATGTCTATCTCATTGTCCTTTTCCCACCACCTTCCGAACCGCTGGTATCTCACAGGCAAGTCCATTTGCCACATGGCATCACGGCATGCATCCTCGAAGTCCATGGAAACGAACTGCTCCAGGTTCGGCTCAACATCTTGCTCCATGACCAGATCGGTCCTCCCCTCTGCGATGTAGCTCCTATTGGGAAGGATGAACCTGAACCAGAACCTGAAAAGGTTCTCTTGTATGACATAGATACCTTTTCTAGACCGTTCGGGATTCCGCTCTGTAATTGGAACCTCGCGGCGGACGACATGGATGTCGCGTAACACAGAGAGATATTTTGAGACCAATCCCCTATCAAGGCCCGTACTCGTCACGATGTCATTTATCTTTGTCTTCCCAGAGGCCACCGCTTTCAGGATGCTGTAATAGTTCCTGGGTTCGTTGAGCTCCTCTCTGATGACAAAGTCGATCTCACTGTACAAAGGCTTCTGACTCGACAACAGGTTCGCCAGGATGTTCTGCCTGAAGGATAGCTTGGGATCAATGTGCTTCCAGTATTCCGGAATGCCTCCAAGGATGCTATGGAACTCGATGAGCGTCCTCATGTCAAGATCTGGAAAGAACAAGGCCATGTGCTCGATCCTCATAGGTCGTAACAGGATCTGACCTGTCCTTCGTCCGTACAGAGGGCTCCTATAAGCAAGAGCATGCCGCTCCATCATACCTATTGACGAGCCGCACAGAACAAGAAATACATTGGAATCCTTAAGGTAAAGGTCCCATCCTTTTTGGAACAATGATGGTATCGCGCGGTCGGACTCAACCAGGTACGGGAACTCATCAATGATGAGGAGCGTTCGGTCCTGAGCCTTGCTTGCAATGAACTGTAAGAGATCGGACCAGTCGTCAAAACTGTATGATACATCGCCATAGAAACCGCTGACGAGCCTCGAGGCCTCCCTCAGTTGGTCTTGCTTTGTCCTTTTATCGGCCAGATAGAAGATGTGGGGTTTGTCTTGAAAGAACTGCCGTAAAAGCTCGGTCTTACCAACACGGCGCTTTCCATATATCACCAGGAACTCTGCCCTGTTTGAGGCATATCTATCATTTAAGGCCTCGAGTTCCTGCTTACGGTTGACGAACATAGATGTGACATGGACGTTTGAGCATATAAATTTGTCTACTCAAAAGTAGACTACTTCAAAGTAGACTATCATGGCCAGCGTGCAGTACATTGAAAGCACACTTTCGACGGGCCATCCCCTTGATCATTACTCTCACACTCTTCCCATTATAGGTCATGAGCGTTCATGTACACTCATATCTTTATATTACCAACGCCGATATTTCCCCCAATGAGCAGCAGGAGCCATGGCGCCGCGATCTCTCCTATCACTCTCGCGATCCTGATCCCCATGATCGTCATGGCACTTGCTACTCTACCCTTTGCTGCTTCTACTGAAACTACCCGGACAAAGGCCATCGAGGAGACCTGGGAGCTCGAGGGGGACGTATACATCGAAAAGGACCTCATCGTCCCATCCGACATCCTATTGGAGATCAAGCCAGGCACGAGGATGCTGTTCCAGTCTGGCGCAGAGCTCAAGATCTACGGCCACCTGAAGGCTCAGGGAACAGAAGCTGAACCTATCCTGTTCACATCGAACAGGACCACGCCTGGCCGCAGCGACTGGGAGGGTATCGGCCTTTACAATGGCACTGGTGGGGACATCCTCTCCTATTGCCACATCTCCTGGTCACACTACGGAGTGAGACTTTCCGGAGCCGAGAACGACACCATCACCCACTGCACGTTCTACGAGAACGACCAGGGTGTGACCTCGTACAACGCCTGGGACAACTCGATCGCCGAGTGCACGTTCATCAACAACTCCTGTGCCGTAGAGATGGAGCTTACGGCTGACACCCTGGTCCAGGACTGCGAGATGTATGGCAACAATTACGGCCTTGTCATCAAAAGGTTGAGTCGGAGCAACGAGTTCTACAACAACACCGTCTCCGGCTGCAAGTTCTACCCTGTCTACATCCAGTCAGACGATAGCGTCCAGAACACGATGATCAACAACGACTTCATGAATAACACCAACATGCCCGTGGACAACTCCGGTAACTTCTTCGACTCTGTTAAACGCGGTGGGAACTACTGGGACAACTATCCAGGCGTCGATGATGGGGGCGAGAATGGCCTGGCGTTCGATGGCATTGGTGACACCGATCTTCCCATGGCCAGGGACTACTACCCATACATGGCCCCTCATGGTTGGGAGAGACCTCCCATCCAGTACTTCGGTCAGGAGGAGATCGTGTTCTCCTCGAGCTCGTTCACGCTCCATTGGGGTTCGGGCAAGGTCCCACCGTTCGCACCAGATCGATGGAGCTTTGCCCTGGACATCTCCACCAAGCCAGACTTCTCGACCCGTTACCAGGTCCTGTGCGATGTTCCCACAAGGGACCTCATGGGCATGGAACCGGGGACCTACTATGTCCGAGCATGGGCAGTGTCGGACGATCTGATCTCTGCAGAGGGAGACCACCTTCGTCTCATTGTCAAGGAAGCACCAGTCTCCCCAACCGACCTTGAGGTGGACCCGTTACCTGAAGGATGCGGTCTGAACCTTACCTGGACCCCACCGGTCCAATCGGACATCACTGCCTATCACATCATGTCCAACATGTCCGGGGAGTGGAAGCTCATCCGGACAGTCCAGTACCCCATGACACATTGCGTCATCGACAAGCTGGACAATGGGAAGCATTACTTCTTCGCGGTCACTACAGAGGACTCCACCGGTTGCCAGTCCGACATGGATGAGGTCGTGGAGGGTGTCCCTGTGGACTCCATTCCTCCAGAGGCCGTAGACGACCTGGAAGCTGCGGTCACTCCCGAAGGCATCTACTTGACCTGGAGTCCCATCCAGGGAGCCATCTATTATCGTTTGGAGAAGAGCACCCACGGACCTACGGAGTTCTCAGACCTTGCCCACACCACCGAGATCTCCTACTTCGACAAGGACGTCCATCGAGGATATGTCTATCACTACAGGGTCATCTCCATCGAAGCTTCAGAGCTCGAGTCTGCAAGCGGTGTCGTGGCTGCAGCCATGAAACCTCCACCAGAGATCACTGTTGACTTTTCCTACAGCACTATCGCCATGGATGAGGATTCCAAGTACGTCCTGGCACTGGACGAGGTGTTCCTTTGTGACGAGCCTCTCATGTACGAGGCGTCGTTCAAGGACAAGGACAATCACCTTGACTGGAGCAGCGACACAGATCTGGTCCTCCTTCCAGACGAGAACGTTTCCGGTATCCAGATGGAACTGGACCTTCTAGCATACTGCGAAGGAGCATCGTCCGCTCTGACAGTCCAAGTTTACATCCGGGACGTTCCGGACGAGC
>JANQNL010000142.1 GCA_028279585.1 Thermoplasmatota archaeon | reverse complement strand
CTACTCCTGGGCCAACGCCAAGACCAACGACCGGGGCAACTCCGTCGGCGTCAAGGTCTCAGTGGTGTTCAACGAGGGTTCCACGAACTACATCAAGTGGAGGGCCCAGGACGAGGCAGGCAACGGATACGTTGAATCAGACGACTTCCAGATCCGCGTGGATACCTCGGCACCGATATTCAAGAACGCTGCCCCATCCCAGACAGTGTGGAACACAGAGTCCATGACCGTCTGCTCTATAACCATCGAGGACCAGGTCTCCGGTATCGATCCAGGCTCTGTCGAGTATAGGACATCAACAGCTGGTACCCTCAACTACGGTGCGTGGACGGGAGCAGCTGCCAACAGCATTGGGACCAAGGCCTATCCCGAGGTCTCGGTGATGTTCGACACAGGCTCCAACAACTACATCCAGTGGCGTGCCAAGGACAACGCAGGCAACCTCGCTATCTCAGGAAACTACAGGGTCAACGTCGACAACGACGATCCTATGTTCACGCTCTTCACACCCAACGAGACCGCAGTGAGCTCGTCACAGACCGTGACCTGCACAGCGGTCATCCAGGACCCACAGGGTTCAGGCGTGGACATCTCAACAGTGCAGTACTCCGTGTCCACCTACGATAACTGGCTCACGGTTGGTATCGGCAAGGACGGATACTCGGACTGGACAGCATCTGGAGTTCAGTTCCACCAGACCGGAAACTATCAGACAGTTACCTGCACAGTGGATGTGAACTTCGCAGACGGTGACTACAACTACATCAGGTGGCGTGCCAAGGACAGGGCCGGCAACGGTTACATCGAGTCAGGCGACATGCAGGTACGGACCAAGGCCTTAGAAGAGAACTTCGCACCTACGCCAAGGATCTCTTCGCCAGGTCACGGTACATCATACTTCCTGGACGATATCATCTATTTCAATGGCTCGTCGTCCGACGACAAGAACAACGACGTCCTGACCTATTTCTGGTTCTCTGACCTGGATGGGCCGCTGTCCAACAACATCACGTTCAGCATCGTGGGACTGACCAAGGGCACCCATAAGATCACGCTGTTCGTGGACGACGGTCTACCCAAGCACAATGCTTCGGTCTCAGTGATAATCACTATCAAGAAGGAAACTGCGGCTGGAGACGGTTCTGACGGTGGAGGTGGAAGCGATGGTGGAGCAACAGGTCCGATAGAGGACCCAGACGACCAGCTCACAGAGGAACCGCTGTTCGATAATCCATTGGGTGTTGATGTTAAGGACATCATCATCTTCTTCATACTGCTGGCATTGATGCTGGCGATAATCTTCAATGTTATGGCTGCGCGTAGAGCGCAGCTTGCTCGCGAGGAGGAACTTGCCAAACAGGAGGGACGCTGGGAACAGTATACCAAGAGCAAGTCCAGGAAAAAGACCGTACAGGCGTGTCCGAACTGCGGCACGGAGGTCATTGAAACGGACGAGTTCTGTCCCGTATGCGGCGAGCTCTTTGACCGGGGTGAGCTGTCCACAGAGGCGAAACAGAAACTGTCGGACATGGAAACCCAGGCACCGCCTCCACCATCAGCAGAGGAGCTGTACGCGGGTGACATGGACGGTCCCCCCGACGATCCTGACGACTACGGCGACGATTACGGGGACGGCTTTGACGACTATGACGAATATGATGACGATCTAGATGATGGATATAATGATGATTTCGAGGAGGACTTCGAAGATGATTTCGAGATGGATGACGAATACGCGGACGGACCAGAGGACGACTTTGACATGGATGACGAGGAGGATTGGTAGTATGCAGGTGACAAAGTTACTGGTAGCCGCACTCTTTCTGACGGTGGCGCTCGGCGCCCTACTAACACTTCCTGCGGCAACAGCCGAGGTTGATACTACAGCGTTCTATGAAGATGTGAGGGTCGATGCAGACCCTGAGAGCGGAAATGAAGTGGATTGCCCAAGGACCGGTGTGTTCAACACGACAGTCTTTATCATGTGGGCCGACAAGCGGAACACTGATTGGGACATCTTCATCGCCAACTCCACAGATGGTGGGTTGATCTTCAACCAGCCCATCCGGGTTGACGATACAGATACCAACACCCATCCTGGCGACGGGGACACGGACCAGAGGTTCCCTGACTTCGTCATTGACAGCGCAGGCAACATCCACGCTGTCTGGCAGGACAACAGGGACGGATACGATTGTATCTACTACTCAAGGTCCGGTGACGGCGGTGTCACATGGACCACCAACAAAAGGATCGACGACCTGAGCCTTGGCGACAAGGAGCATCCTCGCATCCACCTTGGTCTCAACGAAGAGATCTATGTGGTGTTCGAGGACGAGAGGAACTCCGTGGTCTTCACGGACAAGGACATCTACTTCACCATGTCCTCCAACGGCGGGAACACGTTCCTGTCCACCAACATCAGGGTCGACGACGCCACAGCGGACACGAAGCAGATACTTCCGAACGTCGCATCCGATGACGAGGGTAACATCTACGTCGCCTGGTCTGATGAAAGGATAGGCGACCTGGACATCTACTCCGCGGTCTCCACAGACGGTGGTCTGTCGTTCAACTGGCCTTGTGTAAAGGTCTCTGACGACCCCACCATCGGTGCACAGACCGAGGTGGACCTGGTGTGCATCAACACCACCGCCTACTACGTCTGGTATGACACCCGTGGCAACAACAACGACCTTAGGATGACAACAACTGACGACTATGGTCTTACCTTTGGGAACTCGTGGAAGGTCGTCACAGGTCCAGACTCCACCAAGCAGTACGAACCAAGCATGTGCCTTGGTCCTGACAATGAGATCTACGTCGCCTGGTCCGACAACAGGAACATCACAAGCGATGTGGTCATGTCGGTCAGTTACGACAAAGGCGCGACCTGGGCCAACGAGACCATGATAAACGAGGTCACACTGGACTCCGAGCAGGAGGCGCCTTCCATGGTCGTAGACCAGTGGGGAAAGATCCACGTGGCATTCCTGGACAACCGCAACGGCGACAGGGACATCTTCTACAGCAGGTCCGTAGCAGGCGGCATGCCTGGTGTGGCACCTGAACTTACAGATGTTCTCGTCAGCCCCGAGTCTGGTGATGGCGAGACCCAGTTCAAGTTCCAGGTGACATACACAGATGATGACAACGACCCACCTGGTCCTGGCTATCCGAAACTTTACATCTATCGTGAGGTCACCACCGGTGTTTGGGTGGACTTCCCGAACTCTCCGTTCAACATGACCCACCAGTCCATACCTGTCCAGGACTACACATGGTCCAACGGCGAGATCTACCAGTACTTCCTGGTCATGGAGCGTGAGTACAACTATACCTTCAAGGTCGAGGCAAGGGCGGCCTGGGGCAACACGACCATGACGGAAACGGGTCTGTACAACAAGCCACTTGTGGACGAGACACCAGTTACGTTCGGTAACTTCACACCAGGCGACGGTGTCTGGCATAACGACACCCTCGTATCCTGTGGTGTGAACGTATCGGATACAGAAGGTGTGGGAGTGGACGTTAGCTCCATCCAGTACACCCTGTCCACCGAAGGTCCAGATGCCTTTGACAGGTGGATCCCACTGGGTTCCCAGGGACTTTCCGATGGACCGTTCGCGGTCGTCTCAAAGGACGTGGTCTTCGAGAACGGTTCGTTGAACTACATCAAATGGCGTGCCAAGGACCTCATGGGCAACGGTATCCATGCCGACGAGTACCAGGAGTCCGAGCCCGTAAGGGTGTTCGTGGACACCACAGCACCCAAGTTCAGCTCGGCATCACCAGGTGACGGTGTAGGGCAGAAGCTCACATCCGAGGTCCAGCTCGGAGCCATCTTCCCGACCATCGAGATATGGGACACAGGCGGCTCAGGTGTGGACAGGGATACCATCCACTTCCGGTTCTCGACCACCGGTCCGAACACCTTTGGTGACTGGGTCAAGGTCGACGATACCAACATCTCTATCGTGGCCACGAACAATCAGTCGTTCAGGCCGATGGTGAACATCATCCCAGACCCAGAAGGGTTCAACTACATCCAGTGGAAGGCCACAGACCTCATGGGCAACGAACGTGAGTCCAACGCCGTCCACCTGAACATCGTGATGGCCATCCCAGAACCTGACAACTATCCACCAGAGCCTCCAACGGTCATGTTACCAACGGAGTCATCATCGGTGACACCATACCTACTCTGGTCTGGAGCCTCCGACGTTGAAGGCCAGGACCTGACCTACTGGGTCAGGATCGGTTCAACCTCAGGTGGTGGTGATGTGTTGCCATGGACCTACACAGGCTCTGCGAACACTTACCAGATAGGTAGCTCTCTGAACTTGAGCTATGGTACCTACTACGTGCAGATCATCTCCAACGATGGTGTCCTGAACTCTACGACGTTCGAGGCTACCCTGACCCTGTCTGGAATGGCGAACACCCCACCGTCACCACCGACATCTATCACCCCTGATGCAGTGGACGACCACTGGCCAAGGATCAGGTGGGAGGGTGCGTCCGATGCGGATAATGACACCCTCATCTACTTCATCCAGATAGGCAAGTCCACAGGCGCAGGTGACATGCAGGCATGGGTGTCCACAGGAACCAAGACATACTTCGACGCCATCAACTACATGGCCACCGACACCTACTATGTCCAGATCAGGTGCTGTGACGGTCAGGCGTTCTCGGACGTCTACGAGGAGTCCTTGCAGATAGGCAAGTTCGAGCTCATCGTGACACCACCGACATCAGTGACCATCCTTGAAGGCAACAGTTCGACCTATTCTGTCAACATCACGAACAAGGGAACGGTCCAGGATCTAGTATCGTTACACGTCGAAGGATCGGCCTTGGACTCTGGCATCAACATCTCCCTTGGTGCCGAGACCATCGTCATCGATCCAGAGATGAGCCTGTTCTTTGACCTCATCATCGATGTTCCAGAGGGGACACCGATAGAGATCTACAAGTTCAGGATCGTGGCGATATCGAAGGACGGTGTGACGACATACGTTGCGCCAGTTTCGATAGTCGTGGTCGGTAAAAGTGGAGAGACCCCAGACCCAGATGGCGGTTCAGGGACAGATGGTCAGGATGGGGCCGAGGACGGTGGAGAGGACGGCATGTCCGACGAACCGTTCATCCGTTCAGGTCTTGGACCACTCCTTGTGGCGCTCATACTGGCGGCCGTGATCGGCGTTGCCGGTGTGATGATCTATCTCAAGGCCACAGAACCGAAGAAACAGAACTTTGGACCTCCAACCGAGGAGGAACCTCCAGAAGAGCCTGAGGAAGGCGGAAAGCGCGCCTCCAAGCCAGACTCCTTCGCACCAGCGTCCGGAGAGATGGACGAAGGTGAGGTAGAGGAACCAAAAAAAGGGAAGAAAGGTAAGCGCAAGAAATAGGACCAGAAGGAAAAGGAGGTCAAAGGTGGTCCTATGATAGGAAAAAGAAAAGGCTGGCACGTCGCCCTGTTGCTGGTAGCCGTGCTCCTGACCGTAGGTCTTCTGTCCATGGTATCCGTGGCAGAGGAGCCTGAGGTGGAGCTTAAGGAGGCACGGTACCACACCAACATGGACCTGACGCGGGATGTCCTTACCAGTGCAGAACACGGCAGCTTGCCGGACGGGGTCTGTGTGGAATTGGAGGTGAATGCCCATGCATTCTATGATCCAAACTCACAGTTCATGCCCGCAGAAAGTGATGCCGAGGTGTCCACAGGACCCACTGGCACTGGTGTCATGACGTCCTATGAAGGGTCTGCGATAGTGTTCGAGAGCGCCATGTATGGGGAGGACACGTCCGTCAAGCACACGGTCGAGATAACCAACCCGACGAGTGTGGAGATCACGTATTTCGTGACCTACAGGATGGTCATTCCAGACGATGTATCGCATGTGGACATCGGTGGACAGACCATGGCGATGGACGATCCTTTCATCGTTGCCAGCCCGAAAAAGGACCTTGCGAACTCCTTCGACACTGCCTCCTATTACGACCTTCTAGATGAGGAAGCTCCCAGTGGGACCCAGGTGGACTCCACAGAGCTTTCGTTCAACGATATCGGGTTCGATTGGTCGGACCTTGTCCATACCTCGTACGAACCGCATGGTCGGTTCGTGGAGTATTCTGATGGGATAGCCTTCGAGGTAACTGTCGAGACAACGGTTGCTCCCTTCGCATCAGCGTTGCTTGACCCTACCTATGAACTATCTGGAGATTCAGATGTTGTCATGTATGGCGCGTTTGCGGGATACGAGGTCGGCCACACCATGGCAAGAGGCGACATCGATGACGATGGTTACGAGGACATCCTCATCGGAGCACCGATGGGCGCAAACCTCGATGGGACCAAGAACACCGCCGGTCAGGTCTATGCCATCTTTGGCATGGGCCAGACCACCTTCGACCCCCACATGGACCTGGACAATCAGGCAGATGTCACGATGTATGGCGGAGGCGAAGGGGACATGCTCGGAACAGCTCTGGCCTGTGGAGATATCGACAATGATGGGTCTGATGATATCGTTCTTGGAATACCTTATGCCGATGGAGCTTCGGATGGCCGACGCGACAGCGGTGAAGTGATCATCCTATGGGGTGGGACAACCGACCAGATAGGTGCCCATGTGGACCTGGATGTCAGCGGCGATGTCAAGATCTACGGTGCCAACCAGTCAGATAACCTTGGTTACTGCATCGATGTCGGTGATGTTGATGATGATGGATTTGACGATATCATCATCGGTGCCCCCGGTGGAGATGGTCCAACAGACACAGCCCTCTCCACTGGAGAGGTGTACATAGTATACGGCGATACAAGGATCAATATGGGGTCAAGCATCGACCTGGGGTCCGCTACCGGTCCATCCATCATCTATGGCCTTGAGAAAGGCCAGCTGTTCGGACAGACCGTCATGATAGCAGACCTTGATGACGACAGCTACGCAGAGATGATAGCAACATCACCATCTTACAACCAGTCAAAGGGTGTTGCGTACATGTTCTGGGGCTCTGCCTCACCGCTTGCTACCATGCAGGCGTCGAGCGCAGACGTGGTACTCGATGGCAGGGGCTATGAGACCCTGTCCTTCCACGCTTTGGCCGCTGGCGACATTGACAATGACGGAACTGGCGACCTCGTGGTCTCCGCTCCATTTGCAGATGGTGCATCTGACGATGAACCAAGGGCCGGAGAGGTCTATGTGGTACTTGGCCAGGCACAAGGCGCATGGCCGACCTCCTTGGACATGTCATCTGCAGATATCACACTGTATGCCAAGGATGCCAACGATCGTGTGGGCTGGGACCTGGACGTAGGATATGCCAATGTCGACCTGTATGCGGACATCATCATCGGCTCTCCTCATGTAGATGCGAACTTCAACTCAAGGGATGAGGCTGGTGAGACATACCTTGTCCACGGCAATACCCTGGCGAACATGGGAGCGACCCTGGACCTCGAGGCCGACTCAAATGTAACGCTCTACGGGGCCAACGACGGTGATAAATCCGGTCACTCCGTCCTTATCGCAGATATGGACGGGGACCTCAAGGGTGACATGGTTGTGGGACATCCCGGAACCAATGGCAAGCTTGATGACCTTGATGATGCTGGTGGAGTGTCCATAAAGTTCACGGGAGCAGCAGTGGATGTCATCGTATACGGTGTGGACATATCGGATAGGCTTGGTTACCAGGTTGCCACAGGCGACCTTGACGATGACGGTTACGAGGACCTTGTGGTCTCTGCACCCTACGCAGATGGTTTCAATGATGGAATCACAGCGGACAGGCCCAATTGCGGCGAGGTCTACATCGTGTGGGGTGACGATAGGATAGGTCTGCAAAGCATCTACGACCTCCAATCGGACGTTGATGTGACCATCTATGGTGAGAACTTCTACAATCCTGTACGCGGCGGTATGTCCATCGACAACCTCGGCAAGTCCTTGGCCATCGGCGATGTGAACAATGATGGCCATGACGATCTGCTCATGGGTGCCCCAACCTACTACAATGACGGTGACTTCAGGCAGGAATGGAGGGCTTCTGCAGGTGCGTTCTTCTTCCTCTATGGCAGGTCCAGAGCGGCCTGGGGGACCATGAAGGACCTCCGAGTTGACAATGACATCTATATCATCGGAGAAGCGACCGATAGTGCAGGTGTCGATTGCGCCATCGCAAATGTGGATGGTGACAGCTACAACGACATCATCATGTCAGTCTACAAGTCCGATGGGATAAGCGATCAGGATTACGACTGCGGCGAGATCGACATCATATTCGGCTCCAACACCTTGCTCTCTTGGTATGACCTTGCTGAGGACGCCTTGCTGGGACCGACCCCTGATGTCAGGATCACCGGTCCTGGACCAAGGTATAACATCGGTTACTCACTGGACGTGGGCTATATCGACTCCGATTCGTATGCCGACATCCTGACCGGCGGCCCAAATGCCAAGGTGAGCGCACTTTCGCGACTCGGTTCTGCGTTCGTCATCACCGGCCGGTCCTCGTGGCCAGCCACCTTGAAGCTTGACACAAATGCAGACCTCTACATCTATGGTGAGAACCCCTACGACCATGCTGGCAAGTGTGTTGAGCTTTGTGATCTGGATGGTGATGGTGCGGATGATATCGTCGTCTCCATGCCTCAGGCAGATGGTCCGTACAACATGCGCGACGAGTGCGGTGAGATCCATGTCCTGTATGGTTCAGACTCCCTGCTCGATGGCTCATCCTACACCTTGAAGGAAGGGGAGTCGGACCTCATCATCTATGGTTCCCATTCCTATGAGTGGGCAGGCACATCACTTGGTAGTGGCTTCATCAACAGCGATTCCTACGAGGACCTGCTGATAGGCTCACCGTTCTTCGATAGTGTGGGTGACGGATTCCTGGATAACGGAGCAGTCACTTTGCTGCACGGGAACACCCGAGCCATCCTTGGTGAGAAGCGGGACCTTGCAGCTTGCTTCCAGTTCTACGGAGAGGACAACTTCGATAAGTTCGGCTACTTCGTTGGAACTGGAAACTTCGACAACGATGGTTATGATGACATCCTGGTGGGAGCCACCAGCGGCTACGGGCCAAGGAACATGAGGTCCATGTGCGGAGAAGCGTATGTCCTCTATGGTAACGATAACGTTCCAGAACCATTGTCCATAGAGTCCTTGACACTTGTCAATGGCGGGTCCACCATATCTACAAGGGCGTATGATAAGAAGACCTGCTTTGCAAACTCGGAGGCCTACACGTTCCGGGTCAACGCCACCAACACTGTTGGGCTTACTGATATCAACACGGTGGAGATAAACCTGGACCCATCCGACCTGAACATCAGCTACAGATGGGAGAGGGCCACAGGGTTGATGTACGAGGTCCCAGGAAGCGATCCCAACAACTATTGCTCGCTGGTGACCACCGTCGATGACGTCACGGACGATATCATCGACACCTATCATATCAGGTTCAATGTCCTGTTCGACTACACGTTCCCCAAGGAGGACCTCATATCTGTCAGATCAAGGGTGGAATGTACAGTTGCTGGGAACGTCTTCAACACTTACGGTAACTTCTTCCGTGTGGAGAACGACATGGAGATCCGAGGGGTTCCTCGGGTCTACGACGAGGACATGGTGGAGCTCGAGGAAGGTGACTGGGTCCGAGGTGGGGAGAACCTGACCTGGACGAACGTCATGGTGACCTACGAGGATTCCTTCGTAACGCCAAGTGTTGACGACTTCGATGTTGGGGTCAAAGGGCCTGATGGGGTGACATACATCAACACCTCGGCCGACCCGAACAACATCAGGGTGGTCAACACAGTGGAGATGAACAACGACCCCGACGCGATGTTCACCATGGAGATCCTCAACATCCCGACCAACGGCAAGGACCAAAGCGAAGTGGGTCTAGGGCTTGCCATCGACACAGATGGTCCAGCTGCTCCTGCCAACTTCCTGGTCCATGCAGACTCCGAGTTCGACCTGGAGACACAGTTCGACAACGACAAGGATGTCTACCTTACCTGGGAACAGGTGACCGATGTAGGGTCTGGAGTGCTTGGTTACTACGCAGCCTACAACGATTCCGAGCCTGTTTCTTTGACATCCTCTGGTGCGATGTTCACGGTCTCAGAGAACGGGAACTCCACCTTCTATGTCCGTGCCAGAGATGTGGCAGGAAACTGGGGCGAGGTGTCCCAGGCAAACATCATCGTGGACAGGCTGACCGTGGACTTTACAGATCCGTTCCCTGCAGATGTTGAGTGGTTGAACTACTCCTCCATCGAGTGTTCCATCGCTATTGTGGACAAGGGCGGCAGTGGTGTGGACGCGGATAACATTCAGTACCAGATCTCACTTGCAGGGCCTACCAATTACTACTCATGGATAACACTACCGACCGACGGGTATGGGAACCTGACCGTTACCCCGAAGGTCGAGATACTGTTCGCCCAGGGTGTGAACAATTACATCAAATGGCGTGCCCAGGACCTAGCGGGCAACGGTTACGAAGAGTCCGACGATATGGTCGTCCGGATAGACTCTGTGGAACCGACCTTCAAGGACCCGACCCCATTCGATAACGTGTGGGGACCGGCATCCACCGTGTCTTGCTCAGTTACTGTCGAGGACCTGATGTCCGGTGTGAACGGGACCCTGATCCAGTACAGGTACTCGAAGACCGGCCTGGATGGTTTCGGCAACTGGATGATGGCTCCAACTACCTCTACTGGTACCAAGGCGTATCCTGCTGTTGTCGTAGAGTTCGAACCCGGCGATGACAATTACATACAGTGGCGTGCCTGGGACGAGGCCATGAACCTTGGGATCTCCGAGCCTTACCCGGTCCTTGTGGACGATACGCCTCCGGTGTTCGATACCTTGTTGCCGAACGCTTCTGAGGTATCCAATACCACGTCCGTCACATGCACTGCGAGGCTCACCGACCTATCTGGTTCTGGTGTGGACATCAATTCCGTGGAGTACTCCATATCCACCTACAACAGCTGGTTGACAGCAGGCATCGGTATAGCAGGCTATGGGGACTGGACGTCCAAGAACCTTGAGTTCACTTCGTATTCCAATTATCAGTATGTTACAGCGAACGTTACCTTGGACTTCTTGGACGGTGACTACAACTACATCCGGTGGAGGGCCAAGGACCTTGCCGGTAACGGTTACATCGAGTCCACCAACGTTCAGGTCAGGACCATGAGCATCGAGGAGAACTTCGCACCTACATCCAGGATCTCCGCGCCAAGCCATGGGGCGGACTACGATGAGGGCGACACCATCTACTTCAACGGCACTGCGTCCGAGGACAAGAACGGCGATGCACTGTACTTCTACTGGGAGTCCGACATCGATGGACCGCTATCTGTGAACTCCTCGTTCGACCACAGTGGACTTTCCCGGGGAACCCACAGGATAACCCTGTGGGTGACCGACGGGATGGCCGGGCATAATGCTTCGAGCTATGTGATCATATCTGTGATCAGGTCAGCGGTCTCAACCGATGGTGGGGATGGCGGGTCCGATGGTGGTTCCGGTGGAGAGGAGCAGAACGTCAGTGACGACCCGGACAACGACGACCAGCTTGCGGACGAACCGTTACTGGACAACGGTCTGGGTATCGACTTCAAAGACATCGTTATCTTTGTTCTCGCAACGTTCCTGATCTTTGCTGTGGTGTTCGGGATGGTCGCAAAGAAGCGCAGGGAACAGGTCCAGGAAATGGAGCTTGCTTCCCTCGAGGCCAAGTGGGAGAACTTCCTGCAAGGCTCTGAGTCCTCGCGTAGGACGATAGTGTGCCCGAACTGTCGCTCGGACATCCCTGAGTTCAGTGAATACTGCGCTGTTTGCGGACATACGTTCCAGAGGCCTCCTCCAGCTGAGCAGGTGACAATGGGACAGGTCGCACCCCAGCAGACGAACATTCCGCCGCCTCCAGCTCCAATAATGGACAGGACGCCACCACCGCCTGCGGTGGAGGATGTTCCTGCCGAAGAGGAGGAGCCTCCGCAGACATGGGAGACCGAGGAGGAAGATGATGACATCCTTGGTATCGGGGATATGGACGAGTTCGATGACGATTATGACGATGATGAGCTTGACTACGAAGAACCAGAAGCTCCGGAAGAGCCTCCTGAAGAGGAGTATGATGATGACTTCGAAGAACCTGAGTTCGAAGATCCGGAAGAAGCGGACTTCGAGGACGACGACTTCGATGAGCCCGCAGAGGAACCCGAGTTCGACGATCCGTTCGGATCAGATGATCCTCCGGACCTTGAGGATGGTGATCCTCAAGACGATGAACTAGACTTCGATGACGACGATCTTGACGACGAACTAAGTTGGGACTAACATCCAGCAGGTGATAGCATGCACAGACCAAAAGGTGGAAGAGGTCGGCCATGGGCCATCCTCATGGCGTTGCTCTTCATAGCAGCGGCCATGATGCTGATGGCACAGGCTGCAAGCGCACAGGAACCAATATCGGAGACTGATATCGGAACTAGAATGGACTTCGAGACGACCATGGAGATAACGGATGATGTACGGGCATGCCTCGGTATCGAGGGACCCGTGCCGATGTCCGTCCACCTGGATGTCAAGGCCACCTGCGAAGAGGTTTCCCTGGGTTCAGAGGACCAGTTGTACCATCACAAGGATGGGTCCACCTACAACACCGAGGTCCTTGGCCAGGCATACTCCGTCAGGTCGCAGGTCGAGATGGCAAGGGGCGGTGCGAAGCAGACCGTGACCCTCCACAATCCCTCTCCTGTCACAGTTGACTACTCCGTAACCTTCCGCGTAGATGCTGTGAACCCACGGTCCACCTCTGTGGGGGACACTACTATCTACACTGAGAAGTTAACAAGACCGTTGGAGCTTTCAGCACCAGCCAAGAACTACGATCACTACAACACCCTTGGTTCACAGGGTGCATCACTGACAGCCACAGGTGTCAGGTATCAATGTGAGGACCAGACCTGTTCTTTCGATTGGTCCGACCTTGTTGATAATGACATCGCGACCTTCGAACCTTTCGCCCAGGTCAAGGACGAAGGGATAACCGAGGTATCGGTATCAGTTACCCTGGAACCGTTCGAGACCACAGTGCTCGACCCTGTCTACGAGATGTCCACAGACCCTGACTCCACCATGTACGGCGGCGATGTCGGCAATGAGGTCGGAAAGTCCATGGCCAAGGGTGACCTGAACAACGACGGTTACGAGGATGTCATAATCGGAGCACCTTCGGCAACCAACCTTGATGGGACCAGGACCAACGCTGGTCAGATCCATGTTATATTCGGAACCTCCCAGTCGTTGTTCGCACCACATATCGAGATGTCTACCGAGGCAGACATCACCATCTACGGTTCGGATGGCGAGGACTGGGCAGGTCTTGACGTTGCCTGTGGAGATATCGACAACGACGGTAACGACGACATCGTCATCGGTGTTGGATATGGGGATGGACCCGATGGGGCTCGCAGGAACAGTGGCGAGATAGTGGTCCTGTGGGGAGGAGATGTGGACGAGATGGGCTCGCACATCGACCTTTCCGTCAGCGGGGGCTTCGTTGTATACGGAGAGATGCCTGCAGACCAG
>JANQNL010000139.1 GCA_028279585.1 Thermoplasmatota archaeon | reverse complement strand
AGATGATACCACATCCACAGACCCCGTGGTTGAGCATGTCTACGACGAGCCTGGGACCTACACTGTCACCCTCCGTGTCGATGATGGGTCCTGGTCCGTGACCGACTCACTGACAGTCGACATCGTTGCGAAGAACATCGCTCCGGACGTGTCACCGGCTTTGGTGATACCGACAACGGTGTACACCTACGACGACATAACTTTCGATGCTCGTGACTGCTTCGACCCAGATGGAGGGGCATACACCGATGGGGACAACGCAACCCCATACTCTGTGGACCTCTCGTTCGAGTGGAGCTTCGGAGACGGCTTTGACGAGGTCGCAGACACCACGGCCACCGCGAGCAAGACGACATTCAACTACACTGAGGACGGTGAGTACGTGGTCACCCTGACGGTCACAGACAACAAGGGCCTGGCCACCACCACTGCTTTCACCGTTACTGTACTGAACAGAGCTCCTATCGCTAAGATACGTGAGTCCAGTGCTGAGATCAGGGTCGGAGACGCAGTGATCTTTTCAGCAGAAGGCTCTGAGGATACTGATGGGGACATTGTCAGTTATCATTGGACATACGGCGAGGAGGAGTACAAGTCGGGAACAATGGACACACCACGAGCAAACCATACTTACAAGACCGCAAGGACCTACAACGTTACCCTGATCGTTACTGACGACGACGGTGCACAGTCATCTTCGTTCTACATTGTGACGGTCTTACCACCTGACAATGGCGGTGATCGAGATCCAGGCTTCTTTGGCCTTCCTGGATTCACCGGCATCATGGTCTTTGTTGCAGCAGCTGTTGCTGTAGGGGTTGCGGCAGTGGTCATTGGACGACGTAAGTTCTGATCTGGTCAGTCTTGGGTGTTCAAAAAAACTAGATTGGAACATGGGGAGGGGTTGATCCCCCTCCCCACCTTTTTCTTTTAAAAGCTCTCGCTAGGTAAGTAGGTCGCACCATGAAAAATCAGTGCGAAAACGATCAGATCTCACATATCTTCTAGATCATCCAAGTCGTCCAGCTCATCACCCATTGCCGAGATATCATCCTCAGGCGCACCACCGTTCTCGATCTCGGAGAGGAAGTCCCTCATAGCATTGTCCACCTCTGCCTCCTCCTCCTCATAACCCTCGTACTCCTCTTCGTATCCGATCTCCTCATCCCCCTCATCTGGAACATCGTCCTCTTCCGGTAGGGCCGGCTCATCGATGTATTCCTCTGTCTTTGGTTCCTCGACCTTCTTCTCCTTTCCCTTTGTCTTATCCTCGAACAGCATTGGTGAATCAGGTGCCTTCACATCGTCTGTCCCTTTGAGCTTCTTCATACGAGTGGAGTACTCATGCCTAAGAAGGACCGAGTCGTTAGGCTTGATCCTTTCACGCTGGATGTCTGGAAGACACACCGTGATGTAGTAGTCACCCAGCTCATCAGGGTCCTTACTCCTCTTGATGAACTGTTTGTGACGCTTGTAGCGTCGGGACTTGATGGTCAGCATGAAGTAACCAAAGCCGAAGGATATGGCTGATGCTAATAGACCTAGGATCGTTGTAATTAGGTCGAACATAGCAACATCGATCCCACCGTAGATGGGTATGGTGAACACGACGTCGGTCCGCTCATGCCTATTGGGGTCAAGCGGATAATCATCTGCCTTATCGTTGTATCCATCTCCATCTGTGTCCCACAGGAACGGATTGGTCCGTTTCTTGTTCTCCTCATTGATGTCGAGACCATCACCATCGATGTCATCGTCCTCGATCAACCCAGTTGTCGAGAGACCGTGCAGCTTATCCGGCATTCCATCCTCGTCGGTATCGTTCCAAGCCGCTGGGTCGTCTGGGAATGCATCATCATCGTTGAGGTATCCGTCGCCATCACGGTCAGGGTCGAGCCTGTCTGGGAGGAAGTCGAAGTCCATGTCCGCAGGTGTGGATTCCCTATCCAGAGGTGATGCGTTCAATGTCTCCTCCATGTAATCCGGATATCCATCATCATCATCGTCAGTGTCCTGGTTATCCCCTATGCTGTCTTTGTCTGTGTCCTTCCATTCGAGGGGATTCCTATCATATTCATCAACATCATCTGGATATCCATCACCATCATCATCTTTATCTTCCTCATCCGGAATGTTATCTCCATCAGTGTCCATGTCACAATACCTTGCCCGGGTTACCGAAGGTACAGATTCATTTGGGACCTCATCAAGCGATGTCACATAGAAATAGTAGAACTGTCCATTGGTCAGGTTCTCTTCCTTGTGCTCGAACTCCTCGTTCGTATAGTTTGCGCTAAGTATCCAATCGAGACCGTTGGTACTGAAGTACACATTGTACTCTTCCACATCAGCAGCAGCGACGTCCTGCCACGTTAGCCTCAATGCCCCCCCCTCTGCAAATAGGCCAACGTCCACGATGGAAGGTGGTGGAGGTGCCTCTGAATCGTGTGCAGAGCCGTTCATAGGCTCTGTGAACTCCGACCACTGACCTTTTGCATCGCGAACTCGCAGCCTGAACGTGAAGTTGACATCATCAACAAGTCCACTCCAGATCATTTTCTGATCAAGCTCCAGCTGGGTCCAATTCTTATCAACTAGATATTGCAGCTCATAGTCTGTGATGTCCTTATCTGTGGTCTCCCAGCCAAACTGTATGGCATTTCCTTCAGGAACAGGTTCAATGATAATGTCTGGAACCTCTGGGACCCAATCCACTATCCAGGGTTCCTTCTGCGACCATTCGCTTAGTCCAGTTCCAGCCACTGCCTGTATCCTGTAAAGGTAGACACCATCGGTTTTTCCTGTGAGCTCATAATAGGAGTCCTGTGAATAAAGTGTGATAGGGTCTGTGTCCAGAATGCCTTCGTACTCCTCGACCTTATAGATGTATGCGCCGTCAATATCGGTCCAGTTCAACAAGAACTGCCCATTCGGGGATATCTCTGTGATGTTTATCGATGGTGTGCCTGGTGGTATCATCACATCGACCTGTACATAATGTGACCAATCGCTTGTCCTGGACTCGTTCACCGCACGGACGCGATAGTAGTAAGTGTCATTGTTCTTACCACTGAATGTGTAGTTCCATGCTTCAGAAGTGTAAGTAGTCGGCGACTTGAAGTCGTAGTTATCATCCTCCTGAAGCTCATAAGATGAGGCTTCCTTTATCCTATACCATCTAAGTGTGTAGATCCCATCTGTGTCCACATCGATGTTAGTATATATCTCAGGGGTTTCTGGAGGAATAGCCACAGTGACGTTGATCACGTCAGAGATGTCCGATTCACCATTTCTATTGACACCCTTGATCCTGAAGAAGTATGTTCCATTATCGTAAGGACCAAAGGTCGCAGCGTTGGTTCCGAAGGGATAGATCAGGGTTTCCAAAGGCGTTGTGAAATCAGTACTATTGGAGACCTCAACAACATACCGCTTGGCCATAATTGAAACGGTCCAATCCAGATCGATGGTGGATTCCACTGACGTGACCTGAGGAGGAAGGAACTGGACATTGAACGGAGCCAGTTTCCAACCAGTTAGATACATCCAGGGTTGGCTGTCCTGGTTCATATGTGGTAACCTTGTATCACCGATCCCATCCCCATCCAGGTCGATACCGAGATAGTTATCCCAATAGTTCCCTTCATCCTCAGCAGACCTGAAGATGTTCGTACTTGTGGAAACGAACACATGTCTTGTGTTATTGTAGAAATCATTATGATAGACCGTGTTGAAATCGGAGTAGATCAACAATGCTGTGTTCGACTGGTTCAAGAACGTGTTGTTGAATACCACTGTATGATCTGCGCGTTTAGAAAGGTTGAGGCCCCAATGACTTCTTATGAAGGTATTGTTCTCTATCACCTGATAATCATCGAACACATAAACTGTTGATTCTTCAATGGTATTATTGTAGAACGGTGAATTATCTCCGGTCATGTCCACATACCAGTTATTGAAGTAATTGTGATGGATAAGTGTGTCCTCGATAGGCCAGAGCACGGACTCATCCCCAAGCAATGTGGCACTGTAATAACTATCCACATGATTGTATGAGACCTCTCCTCCATAGGAGATGACATCAAGATCATAGGGTGTTGTTCCGTAGAAATAGAGGTCCTTGATGGTATTGTTGTAGACCACAGCATTGAACACGTCCCTTACACGAATCCCGTATTTCGAGTAGCCAACACCCTGGACTGTGCAGTTGGCTACCCTGACGTTCTTTGCACCCCAAACCCAGACAGCGGCCCATCCATGTTCGTAAAGGTCTAGACCCTCGAAGTGAATGTTCGTTGGAGTGAACGTGTCATCATCGGTTGCGATCAGATTGATGTAGTTAGATATGTTCACATTACGAACTGTCAGGTCCTTGCATCCATCAACCCTTATCCCGTTCCACTGATCTGTCGTGTAGCCAAGGAAGTATCCATTGGAGAATACGGTATTCGTCACGTTCATCAGGTAGGCACCCCAGAACTTTGTTACGACCTGGAAGTCATTGATGTAGGAATCATCTGACCTTAGGTTGAAATGGGCGCCCCTGTGTCGGGATGCATCAAAACCATCGATATCGATCTTACCTGTGGTGTAGGTGCTGATGATAAGCCCGCTCTCAGTAACGTTGGTATCCCTGATGGTCAGGTTTCCTTCGACCCAAATGGCACCTTTGATATTACCACCGTTGATGGTCGCATCACCATTGATGATCATCCCATCCCTTAGGTCCAGATCAGCACCACTGAACGTTTTGGTACCGTTGACATAGATCGTGCTCAAGGGCCTGTTAGGAGTAGTTCGGGTATTGACATAGGTGTTCGTAGGATCTATTGAGATCTCATCAAGGACAGCGGTGTTGATCCCACCAAAGTAGCAATTATCGAACAATATCTCTTGTTCATAGTAATTATTCACAAAGTGCCTACCTGGAGCTATAATGTCACAATTGCGCATGTACATGTCATAATACGAAGAGACATACACAAGCTCATCCCACACACCGATGAACGTTGAGTTCTCGATATGCGTGTTCTCTTGGTTCATCAGAAAACCTCGACCAATGAAGTTCTTCACTGTGACATTGTCCATATGCCATCCATTGATAGCATACTTGCCAGCACAATCGACTATCGACACATTGTAAATGTTATCAGAACTTATGATCGTAGGTTGGTAACCTGCAGGTGCCATGGTGACATTGGTTATCGTACAATTCTTTACGAACGCGTAGGAGGTCTTGTACAGGTCCCCATCGGTCGCAGATATGTTCCATGTATGCGAGTTGAAGATCCTCCTTGTACCTGATGATGGGCTGAGATAATACCCATCCAATCCGACCTCACAATCAACATCATGAATGTCGACATTGATGATGTTGTTGTTAACATCAAGACCACCAAAATCTCGGCACTTGATATCAAATATCTCACAATCCCTTGTCTCTGTTGAACTTGAGCTACCCTGGTACATCCCATCGAAATACTTCGAACGGATGTTGTAAGCTGTAGCATTATGTAACGAGTAGTAATCCCTGAAGCACATCACAGATCTTCCTACCACGCAGTCATAGACCTTCAGGTCCTGCTGGATCCCATCATCAAAACCTGTCAGGGCACCATCGTAGTTATCATAAGGTGACATGACCATATCATACACTTGAGAATCCCTTACAGTGCAATCTGAGTTGTAGGTGAAGTAACCGACCACATCATCTTCAGAACTACCATTGTACATGCTATAGAAAGCGACATCTCCAGCCGCATTCCAGTTATTGTCATAGATGTATATCCCGTACAGCTTGGAAGCTGAACAATTGAAATTGGCCACAGAGCTGTGATAGAGTTTATCAATGTCCTCTCGAGCATAGAACCCATATGATGTGTATTTACCATCAATATCATAGATATGACATCTCTGTGCCTCTGTCCAATCCTTGTAGAGATACATTCCATAGGTGGCATCATCAGAATTGATACCATCCACGATAACATCGTTGAGCTCGTAGAGGTACCACCCTGCATACAGCCCGTACGTGTCATCATCACCATAGGTGTTGGTGATGGTCACGTTGTGCATGAGGTCGATGGTATCATAGGAGTAATATCCATAAGAGTAATCGGTCGAGTTCACATCATCTATCCAGATGTCGGAAACCTCTGTTATCGGATAGTATGAGTAGATGCCATAACTGTCGTCACTGAAAACATCCCGGACAGTGATATCGCTTATCAGCGAATATGTGTTGTAAAGATAGACCCCATAGGCCGAGCTCGAGGTGCCAGAGGTCATGACACTATCGATCGTCACATCCTCGAACACGGGATCGTTCGTCGTCTCAAGGTATAATCCATACACATCCCCGGAATCGTAGATGTTCTGGATGGTCGTGTTCCGCATGTATATGTCCTGGCCAGTGACATATACAGCATAAAGGCAGTCCGTGATCACGGTGTTATTGAAGAACATGGACGTCCCATCGAAGTAAAGGTCTGTTGAGGTCCCTTCAGTTCCTGCCTCACGGATGGTCGAGTTGTAGAAGTGGGTCTCTGAACCGGACTCGATATAGATCCAGAACTCGTAATCCGATGCTGAATTGTCATCCGCATCTGTCGTGTGGTCTGTAAAGATGGTCCCATTGTCTGCTCGGAGATAACCTCCAGACATGACATACAGACCGAACTCTCCATCAGAGGTACAGTTGAACTGAATGGTCACGTTGGAAAGGATTAGGATCCCACCGTTGTCGACCTCCAGATCACCGTTGAGATAGATGATGGTGTCATTTATCCAGGTCTCATCAGCTATGTTCCACGTGCCTGATGCAGGTGGGGCCGTATATCCCAAGACCTGTCCCCATGGTCCGAAGGCACCAGCCAAGATCGTTATCACTAGAAGTAAAGCCAAAATGGTCGTCATGCGTTTCAATTGCATCTACTACCCTCCTTGAGATGACAAGAAGCAAATCGCTCGGGAAAGTATTCTGTGTAGTACTAATTAAACGTTCATAATGAATGTGTACAAATAAGGCACATTCAAAGCTATAGCTTTGAATGTGAAAGAAATGAGGAGTGTGGAAGCTTACTCGGCAGTGGAGTTACCGTCTGCTCCATCGGTCCCGTCGGTTCCGTCTTCCCCGTCCTCACCATCGGTACCATCTTCGCCATCCTCTCCGTCCGCCCCATCGGTACCGTCCGTTCCATCGGTTCCGTCGGTGTCAAGTCTCCATGGATGCGGTGTGCCTTCTTCGTAGGCCACATAATCCGTGGTGTAGCTGTAGCCATAGTAGGAGATCTCAACAAAGTAATCGTTACCATCGTCCCTTCGGCCACCCACCTCTTCCAGGGTGAGGTAGGCCTTCCATACCTTCCAATGGGTGAAGGCTGGTTTGGACTCGTTCAGTGCGGTCCCGTTCGGATATACCTGGTTCATCTGTGCAGGCATATGGTTGACGATGAACGTGATGTTGATCATGCCAGTATCATTGCTCGAAGCATTTATCCCATCGGGTTCTATGCTTTGATAGGTGATCCCAGAAGGGGGTACGACCTCGAGCCTGAATGTATCTGGCTTGGCCCGCCTTCCAGTCTCGTCATCTTCCCATTGTAGGGTCACATGGACCTTGGTCAGCACATCCACAGATGGAGTGATGTAGATGATCCTGGAGTCGCCTTCCTCGATGTAGTCATCGGTCTGGTTCTTGTGATCGATCTTCATCTCCGCTGTATAGTTGAGATGATACTCGGTGATGATGACTGGTTCTGGAGGGTCCCCTCCTTCGGGGAACCAGAACGTCCAGGCTCCGAATATGATCACTGGGATGGCAATGATGACCATTATGGGCATGTGCCTTTTGAAAGAAGACTTTCTGGCGATGGCAATACCTCTGGGATTCTCAACATCTTGTTGCTATATATAATTTTCAGACCTAGGTACTTCCAGGCTATCATTTTCGATGTGACCAGAACACTTATATATCCGTGCCACCCCGCTACCAATCAATATATATAAGCTCATCCGAAATATTATACTGAAAAGCAACTGCTCAAAAGGTGTTGAGAATGAACAATGGCCACAGGAGGAGAATGACGCTTGCTATCTTTGCAGGCCTCGCCCTGTTCGCCATTTGCCTTCTCATACCCCTTGGAGGAGCTGAGCCACTGGACGAGCCAGTACCGCTGCCTGTGGACGATGCGACGGACCCTGATCCTACGAGCATCGTGCCGTCCATCACGCTCTCCACAGGGACGATCTCCGCAGATGTCTCACAAGGCGACGATACCGTGGTGATCCACGGCAATGTCACCATCCCGACCCAGGCGGAGATGCAGGTCTCCCTTCGAGCGTTCTACCTAGATTCAACCACTTGGCCGATGGTGCTCGAGCCGGACCAGATGACTTTCACTCTAACCGGTGAGACCTTCCAGAAGTTCACACTCACCATAACCGTGAACGCATCAGCGATGGCAAGGGAGACAGCCACTGCCGTTGTGAACGGCACATGGACAACATCCCTGCTATCCGGATTCCTCAAGCCTGACCAAGTGGCTGTGCGGGTCCTCCAGCATTTCGAGATAGAGGCCACAGCAGACGAGGGTCCTACCTCTCCTCAGACATTATCAACTACAGTGTTCTCTACTATCTATGTCGCGAACCACGGCAATGGCGAGGACCGGATACAGGCCCAGATCGACAACAATGTCGCTCCAGGCTTCACATTCGACATGGGAAGTTCTGTGGATGTGAACCCATCCGAGGTTGGTCAGATAGAGATAAGCGTCACCCCTTCCGCAGACATCCCCGAAGGAGTGACCACCGTCAACGTCGAGGTGTTCTCCACAGCGGACCTGACCAATGTCCACCTTGTCCAGATGCACCTAGTGGTGGTCGAGGACCGCTTCGTCATCTCCTTCGGACCTCGCGGCTTCATCCTTCTGACCGGTGGCTCCGGGTTCAACAACTTCGAGGCAGGAGAGATCCTGGACGCCAAACCCCTCTCTGCCCAGGTGACCCTGCACTGCTTCATAGCAGAGGTCAGGAACATCCAGATAATGACCCTGGCCCCCATCGGTCTCACCGTGACCCCAGACACGCCCACGGTCAACATGAGCGCAGGTCAGACCCGGACGGTCCAACTGACCTTTGGCCTTGATGATACAGTTGCTGGGAACTTCTCAGAGCGAAGGA
The DNA here is from genome assembly GCA_028279585.1 of Thermoplasmatota archaeon. Taxonomy (GTDB): domain Archaea; phylum Thermoplasmatota; class Penumbrarchaeia; order JANQNL01; family JANQNL01; genus JANQNL01. Next base: position 7,456 of record JANQNL010000139.1, on the reverse strand, counting down.
TGCTCGGCCTCATCGCCGAGGGCGTCTCCGGTTCCTACACCGACGTCCTTCCAGAGACCGTCCGCTCCAACCCGATCATCTATGTCGTGTTAGTCAGCGAGACCGCCAGGACCGACTCTGGCTTCGTCCTGCCGCTGGTCCCCACGATCGTTGGTTCCGCAGGCACGGCCCTCATCCTTGGAGCTGCGGCAGCAGTGGCCACAGCGTCCACAGAGGCCGGTCGCTACAAGTTCCTCGCCCTGGCATTCGTTCCACTCTACACCAAGCTCCACCATGACAAGATCCTAGACCACTTCTCCCGCGGTAGGATCTACGAGTTCATCAAGCTGAACCCAGGCTGTACCTTGACAGATATCAAAGAGGAGCTGAACCTTTCCAACGGCAAGGTCACCTACCATCTTGTGACCCTGGAAAGAGAGGAGCTCGTCAAGTCCCGCAGGGACGGACGGTTTCGCGTTTTCTACCTCACCGGCATCAAGATCGAGCAGCCCTCCACGGTCTCCGAGCTCATCGAGGACCTTGCAGGTATCGACAAGACCATCTACGAGCTCATTATGGCAAACCCTGGGACTACGCAAAAGGAGATAGTGTCCGAGCTTTCGGATGCCATGGACCTTGCTCCCAGGACCGTGTCCAGCCACATCAAGGCGATGCAGAGGAGCGGGATCATCGAGATGCGCAAGGATGGTCGCGTAGCCCGCTGTTATCCCATCGCTTCGTGATACTGGAACATAGCCAGTGTACTATGTTAGAATTCTATGATTTGGATAAGTATTTATCCTGTTTTGGCATTACCCCGTCCGGCTTGAACTCCTGTGTGAGGCAATGATATCATGGGGTCATCGGAGGATATTATTCTAGATATCATCGAGATGCTGGACGAGAAGTACAGCGAGGACCGGAGCGTCACTGTCCAGCGCATTTTCGACAAGTATGCGACCAAGCTTGTCAAGGGTCGACAGATAACGATATACCTTGCCAAGATCGGTATCATCAAGCCCCGCAAGGAGGAGGAATCCGTCAAGGAGGCCAACCTGTGGGTCATTGACATCGCACGGGTCAAGGAGTTCAAGGAACAGGGTGGTTCGCAGCTTCCTTTCAAGTGTCCTCTCTGCGGTTCCGACACCATGTCGTCCAGGTATAACGTCTACCAGTGCAAGAGGTGCTTCTTCGAAGGTAGCCTCGAGGACGACAACTTCCTTCCTGAAAATATGAAGTGAAGGGCCTGACTGGACTTGGTGACAAGAAATTGTCCTATCTTCTATAGTGATAGTACTAGTTTGATGAAGATAGGACAACCTTTCTTTCGTCCAGGCAGGCACTTCACTCTTATCTGGAACTCCCCATCAGGGGACCCTCCTTGCCATAAAATATGTGGATACTTAGCTTTTAAATACAACCCTCCCTTTCCCACCCCCATGGACCGCTCCCACATCACAATGGCCCAGGGCGCAGGCGGCGAGGCAATGCAAGGCCTCATCAAGGAGGTCATCCTCAAAGCCCTGGCCACAGACACCGGTTCCCCCGTCCAGCTTACAGACTTGGACGACTCATCCGTTGTTGGGGACGTTGTTTTCACCACCGATGCCCACACGGTAAAGCCATTGTTCTTCCCCGGTGGGGACATCGGGATGCTGTCGGTCTGCGGGACCATCAACGACGTTTCGGTCTTGGGGGCCAAGCCTGAGGCCCTATCCCTGGCGATGGTCGTTGAGGAAGGCTTCTCCGCTGATGACCTGGAACGTGCCCTGACCTCGGCCGGTGAGACCGCCAAGGCCGCAGGCGTGCCGATCGTCACAGGCGACACAAAGGTCGTGGAGAAGGGTGCCATCGACAAGCTGGTCATGGTTACCTCGGCCTTCGGCTACAGACACCCAAAGCTTGACGAGAACTTCGAGCGTGTCCACATAACAAGGCAGACCAAGAAGCAGTGGCTCACGGACTCCAACCTCGGTGAGGGGGATGTCATCATCTCCTCCGGTTACCTCGGAGACCACGGCATCGCTCTGCTATCGTTCCGTGAAGGTTACGGCTTCAAGACACCGCTCGAGTCCGACACTGCAGCCCTCAACGGCCTGATGGACACCATCATCAATGTCGGCGGAGTTGTGGCAGCCAAGGACCCGACCCGCGGTGGACTCGCGAACACACTCAACGAGTGGGCCGAGAAGTCTGGCATCGGGGTCCATGTTATGGAAGAGGACATCCCGATCCGGCAGGGAGTAAGGTCTGCTTGTGAACTTTTAGGGCTTGATCCTTTGGAGATAGGCAACGAGGGCAAGGTCATCGTCGCCGTCGTAGAAGAAGCAGCAGAAGAGGTCTTGGCGGCAATGCGCTCTCATCCAAATGGAAAGGATGCAGCGATCATCGGCAGGACGGACGCTTCGCTAAAAGGGGTTGCTTTGGAAACAGAGGTGGGGAGCTTGCGGGTGATGGACCCGCCGATAGGGGATCCTATACCAAGAATATGTTAGCTCGCTTGGTTTTGCTACCGGTTGATGGGCAAGGGGCTGAGGTTCCAGCTAAACTCCGAACGTCCCTTGGAAGAAAAGGTCGTTATCAGCTACGCTAACTTCTATGAACAATCGCTGATAACGATTTTTTGTGACCTCCGGGACGTTCGTTGAGTTTACCTGGAATATTCTATCTTCCGTACAAACTCCGCGTAGCTGCGAGCTTCGTCCGCCAGCTCATCCATCCTATCGTACTCACCGTTCTCGAAAGCATCCTGCACCTGTGCAAGGAGCATGAGGATGTGCTGGGTCTCGATGCCCCGCTCCTCAAGCTCGATGACGATGCCACGAGTGTCGGAGATGGCCTTGTCCGCACGGGAGGTGTCGATGGCAAGCATCAGAGGGATCTCTTCCTCCTCTTCCTCCTCCTTGAACAGGTTCTCCTTGGCGAGAGTGACAGCCTCCTGGGCCGCCTTGGCGTGCTCGATGCACTTCTCATAGTTCTTGAGCCGCAGAGGTTCCTCTGCGAGATTGAAATGTTCCTGGGCCTCGGTGATCTGGAAGCCCTGTTCCTTGGCCTCCTCGATCATTGTCCTTGCCTTTTTGAGCTCTTCGAGGGCCTGGTTGAACTTATCACGCTTTCGGGCAGAGGAATCGAACAGCGCACCAAGACCCTTTCCCAGGACCTTTCGCTGACCGCCCGGACCTTCGTTCATTCGAAGTCCTCCCATGCCACAGCGCTCTTAGCTGAATCAGAAGGCTTGTCTGCCTCTTCCTCCACCTCTTCCTCGACCTCCGCGTCATCCTCTGGTGGTGGAGGTTCCTCGCCTTTCGGTGGCTCCTCTTTCTTTGGAGGTTCCTCGGCAGGTGCTTCGCCTTTGCTCTTCTCCCACTCGGCCTTCTCGGCCTCGAAGGCCTTGCGCTCGTCTTCGAGGTTCTCGATGTCCTCCTCAAGCTTACCGATGAGGTTCAGCAGGGGCTCCACAAGCTGCTCGAACTGAGCAGAGAGCGGTCCTGAAGGTGAAGGGGTTGTAGGTTTGGGCGCAGCCTTTGTGGCCGCTGAAGGTTTGGCCTTGATGCCGGACGGTGTGCCAGATGCTGGAGTCGCCTCCTTGACATCCTCATCCTCCTTTGCATCCTCCCACTTCTGGGCCTGGGCCGGTGCAGCCTCCTCCTCCTTGAAGTCCTCGATCTTCTCATTGAGATTCTTCTCGACCACTTCCTGGGCAAGCTTGTAGAAGAAAGCGTCGACGTTCTCACCAGTCTTCGCAGATGATACGTAGGCCGGAGCGTTGTACTTCTTGGCAGCCTCTTCGAACTCCTCGAAGGTGAACTGACCCTTATCCTTCAGGTCCCACTTGTTGATGATGAACACCAATGGAATGGTCCCAGTGACGTCGTAGAGGTCTGTGACCCATTGGTCAAGCCCTGTGAGGGTTTCACGCCTTGTGACATCTGCGACGATGAACGCACCGTGCGAACCCTTGAAGAAAGTCTTGTGAAGGTTTTTGAACTCCTTCTGACCCATGATGTCCCAGATCATCATCGTGACCTCGACATCGGTGTCCGATTCTGTAGAGGACATCTCCAGGTTCTTCATGGTGGTCTTTGCGCCAAGCGTAAGAATGTAATCGTCGTCGTACTCGTCGTAGACGTACCTGCGAATCAGACTTGTCTTACCCACAGCTCCATCGCCGAGAAGACTTACTTTCAACTTGTAGCGTTTGGATGTCATGGCGCTCTCCCAACCATGGTAAACCTGATTGGTTTATTTAACATTTGTTTCCTAGGCTGAAGAGTTTAGGTATCTAAGTGCGCAAAAACCGTACTTTTTAACACGGTCCTAGAACGAGCGGAGCCTTCCTTTGGCAGCAGCGCGAAGCTTGTCCAACCCATCATCCGGTCCTCGAACGAACAGTTTATCGCCTGGACAGACGACGTAATCGTTCTCGGGACCGATGGTCCACCGTTTGCGGTTCCTGACGGCTACGACCCACATCCCTGTCTCGGAGGCAAGCCGCAGGTCCTTGAGGCTCATCCCGGCCATGAAGGAGTTCGGCACGACCCCGACAGATGCGATCAACGTGTCTGACTCCAAGATGGTCTGGCGAAGGATGTTGTGTGGCTCGATATCTCGCAATACCACATCTGCGATGTCCATTGCAGCGTCAGATATCTTCTCGATGGACTCTGTGAGCCTGATGATATTGAGCGCTGTCTCCGGAGCCTTGGGAGCGATCTTCTGGATGGCCAGCCTCTCTGTCTTTATCATCAGCTTGTCCACATTGTCCTCGAGCTTGAAGACGTCACGGGCGAACCGCTTATCGTTGTAAAGCAAGGAAGCGTAGGCCAGGTCCACCATGAGCTCGGAGGTGTCCTTCATCATCAGAAGTAACTTGTCCGCTCTCTGCACACCCTTCAAAGCCTTTGTGGGGTCGGTCTCCTCCTTGAGGTCACAGGAAGCTAGACTTGCAGCCTTGCTCTTTCCCTTCTTCTTGACCTTGTAGGTCCCCCACTTCCTCTTGCCAGATGCGTAGAGCTTGAGTTCATCGATACCATCCTGGACACCCCTGACGATAAGGATGTCCCTTGGCTGCATTCTCGTGACGGACTCGATATCGAATAACCACTTCACTGACCGTTTTATGGCGATTATCCTCGCACCGGTCTCGGTCTCAACCCCAAGCTTTCCTACGTGGTGGCCAGCCATGGACGAACCAGGCTCCACCCTGATGGATGCGAGCTTTTCGTCGGCCTCAGTGAGAATGAATGAAAGGTACGGCCTTGTCTGGATCGGCTTCTGCTGGAGCTGAACGATATCGTGTGCAGCATCGCACATAAGCTCCACCGAGGAGGCAACCTGCAGGATGCCTGACAGCTGTTCTGCGTCCTCGATCGTTCGGGCCGACAGGAGCATGGCCATCCTGGTCTGGTAAAGGAGAGTGTCTATGCGTTTCTCTTCCTCCTTGACCTCCTGTGCCATCTCCTTGGAGTCGAACACGAGCGCTGCATACGCCATGTCCAGCATCCAGTCGGACGAGTCCTTCATATCAATGAGCATCTCCTTGACAGAGCGGGGCTCGTACTCGATCCGTTCGAACTGCTTGCGTGGTCTCTTCACCATTTACATCTACCTCTGGCTACGTAGAACTGGGTGGTCGGGCCATATAGGCCTATAACGAGCAGGACTGACTAGGTTCATGGAGCGTTCCTGGTCCCTGCGCGTCCGTTGCGGTCTCCCCCTCGAGCCGATAACAGGACGCGGCCTTGTTGATAAGGAGCTCGGTGGAAATAAGTGTTGCGCGTCTACGATAGCAACACCCCCGCATACATTAGTGTGAGGCCGATGCCTAGGACATCGCCTGTTGTTGTGACTATAGGGACCACGACGTTGTCAGGGTCCAGTCCCCGCTTGAACGAGATGAAAGCTACGAATGTCGAAAGAACGATGAGGATCGCTGTGAGGGTCATGCCGGCCAGGATGGCCACGAGCGGTGCGACGATCACCATCTCAATAAAGTCTGTGGAGGTGAGCATACCCTTGAAAGCGACCAGAGCTGCAAGGATGAGGAAGACCAATGCTGCCAGGAACACAGAGACTGCGATGTTGTTCCACAGCTCCTTCTGTTTGATGCCTGGCTGTATGGTACCTATGTGGAGTGCCGAGGATAGTCTCGCCCCTAGAATGGAGCCGAGGTTGCCGCTGACACCGTTGACCAGCGGGATGAGTGAGATGACCAGAGCAAAGAACGAGAGATCGCGGTTCAGTTCCAGTAACTGACCTGCCCCGATCTCGATGAGGATGCAGACCGCTAAAAGTGGAGCAGACTGGTAGAAGATCTTGATGGCGGAGTAGTGAGTGGTCCTGTCCTTGAGGTCCAGGTACTTCTTCAAGGTGTCCATGAGGTCAGACAAAGCCAACCACCCCCCCAAGAGCCTTGACCGCGATGACACAGAGTGCGATGTAGGCGATCGTGATGAGGTCGCCCATGGTGGCCAGGGCAGGACCTGTGACATTGTCAGGGTCATATCCGCGTTTGAACGCCACGAAGATGACGCCGACAGTGATACCCGCCTGGCTCATCCCTGCAAGGGTTCCTGCGAACAGCGAGACGAGGATGATGGCCACAGGGCGGACGCCGTCTATGCCGAGCAAGAAGCAGGTGACGACTGCTAGGATACCTGCGAGCAAGGACATCACGATGGTCAGGAAGAGCGATCCCAGGATGTTCTCCCGCATCTCCGCGTTCAGGATGTCATCCTTGGTTATGAGACCCATGTGGGCTGCAGAGCCAAGCCTGGAGCCAAGGGTGGTCTCGATGTTGCCCTTCATTCCAAGTAAAGCTGGAACTAGAACAATGATGCCAGGTAGAAGAAGACCGTCCACCATCTGGTGCAGGATCTCACCTGCGAAAAGCTCAAAGAGCCCGCAGATGACCAGCAGGAGGAGGCTTTGGCGAATCGCCTGTCGCATTAGCACTGTTAGACCTCCCTGTCATTTTATTCGGACCTCCTGGTCAATGGCAGTTAGGAGGATTTCGTATAAATGTGTTGTGTAAGGTGTAATGGGGGCACCCTCCCACTCCCCCCTCCCAGCCCCCCCACCCGACCCAGGCCCTGCAGAATCGTGCCCAAAATATACTGCTAACTACGATTCTGCGGGCATGGAAACTGTGCACGATCTTGAAAGATATCCAGTTTCCATGTCCCGGCTCATTTCCGTCGATGGACGGAAATGTCCGCAGAAAACCGAAGAATCACTAGATTCTGTTTTCTGCTGGACAGGCCTCTCCCCCCTTCACCAGGTGTCTGGGTCCTAGGGCTTGATGCTTGAACCTTGAATATTTATACGACCAGACTCCTCCCCCTTACTGGAGGAATGTCCAACGGCCAGTCTGGATGCTCATGCCAAGACCACTGCCCAGGTCCTGTCGCGTCTCCGAACGACCCGAAAGGGTCTGAGCGCAGGCGAGGCCAAGAAGCGTCTGGCCAAGCACGGACCG
>JANQNL010000107.1 GCA_028279585.1 Thermoplasmatota archaeon | reverse complement strand
AACGGAAGGCCGACTGCCTGGGTGAGGAACTCGGAGGAGTCCACGTCCTTTGTGGCAACGACAGTGGGTCCGTCCTTCAGGGTCACCGTGACAGTGGCCGCAGCGAAGGAGGCCATAGGCAGGTTGGCCAGGACGCCTTTGGTCCCGCCACCGACATCAACACCCATCACCTCAAGGTCCTTACCTAGTTTGTAGGAAGAGGTGAAGGTGACCTGTGACCCATCATCGATATTGACCAGGGTCCCACTTGCGGAGGTAGGGACGTTGGTTGAGAGGTTCCCACTCTCATAAAGGAACATCTGGATGTCCCTGGCCTCGGTGGGGTAATGAACTGTGTAGGTGATCTCTGCAGTGGTGGGGACTATGAGCAGTGCGCCTCCGACCAATGAGAACATCACGAAAAGGACCACTAGAGAATATGATCTCCAACCATCATCGAACCTGTCGGACCTTACCATCAGAACCCACCTCGTTGGATGCTCACTGGCATGCCGCCCAGATACTGGCTCTGGAGGGATGCCTGCAACTTGGTCTGCATAATAGTAGTTGCAATATAAAAATGTACATATAGCACCATGGGATAGGAGCCAGGCATGTCACTCTTCTGTCCTAACTGCCGTGCTCTCCTCAGACGAGGAAGGCAGGGTGGTACGGAGACGTCCACATGTCCAAAGTGTGGATACTCGACCTCGGGCAGCGGAGCATTTCCAAAGGGCAGCAGATCTGTCCCACAGCGACCGGACTATGAGCGGGATGATGTCGGGACCACTATGGACGATGGTAACCTGGAGGATGACTGGGAGCCGCGTGATACAGGTGTAGGGATCGGTGAGGTGGGCGAGAAGGGTATCGAGAAGTATCTGTTCCCGTTCGATCAGATAAGGGATGGCCAGGAGCATTTCGCCAAGGACTGGACCGAGGTCCTAGACAAGGGGGGACACCTGGTCGCCTATGCACCAACTGGTATTGGTAAGACCGCAGCTGCGCTGGGTCCCGCCATCAAGTATGCGAAGGAAAAGGGGTTGAAGGTCTTTTTCCTCACCTCCAAGCAGTCCCAGCACACCATCGCCGTGAACACGCTCAAGGCCATATCCCAGGTGTTCGACCTGGAGCTCAAGGTATCTGACATCATCGCCAAGCAGCACATGTGCCCGCGGTCCATGGCCAAGGAGCATCCTATCATATTCACTGAGTTCTGCAAGGTGGAGGTCAAGACGAAGCACTGCAAGTACTTCATGAACTTCGATCCCATCGCTGCAGACCATCTGAAAAAGAACATCATGCACGTGGAAGAGGCAAAGGACTACATGACCTCGAAGAAGGTCTGTCCACACCGGGCCGAGCTGGACCTGGCCAAGGAAGCTGATGTCATTGTGTGCGACTACAACTACCTCTTCTCGGACATGTACGAGAACCTTGTCAACACCATGGAGGTTGATGTCGCGGACATCGTCCTGATCGTTGACGAGGCGCACAACCTCCCTGACAGGATCCGCAATCACCTATCGGACGACCTGACCCACTACCGGTTGGGTGAGGCCTACAACGAGGTTCGGCCGCTGGACGAGAAGATCGCCCACTACCTGCGAGGGATGCGTGACATCCTGAAGCGGCTTGGCAAGGAGGCCGAGGGTCAGAAGCAGATGAAGCTTTCGAGGGAGGACCTTACAGAGAGGATGGATGAGCTGTTCTCCTCCTCGCTCACGGACAAGCTGGACCTGGACACGTTCATCGAGGACCTGCTGGACCTGGGCCAGAAGTACCTCCATCATGGTGCGCTTAAGTCGTCCATTATCTCGGTGGCGAACTTCCTGGATGGATGGCGGCAGAGCACCTCGTCCATCGTCCGTTACATCGATGTTAGCGATGGTGAGAGGCTTTCGTATCGATTGCTGGACCCGTCCGAGATCTCGAAAGGCGTCTTCCATAATGTCCGAGCGTCCGTACTGATGTCAGGCACGCTCTTCCCGACCCAGATGTATGCAGACCTGCTTGGACTTGATGCACAGCGGACCACACAGAAGGAGTATTCCTCACCGTTCCCCCAGGAGAACCGGCTCGTGCTTGTAACCCGTGGGCTCACCACTCTCTACAAGGCCAGAGGACCTGCCATGTACGACAAGTATGGCGAGATGCTGACACAGGTCTGCGCCTCGGTCTCAGGCAATGTAGCCGTATTCCCCCAGTCCTACGATATGCTCTCCGAGATGCGCTACCAGATAGAGCGCAGGAACATCCCGAAGAAGCTTATCGTCGAGGAACGTGGGATGAAGAAGACCGAGCGTGAGGGTGTGCTTGAGGACCTCCGTCGTGCCAAGGCATGGAACGGGGCGATCCTGCTGGGCGTCCAGGGTGGTTCCTTCTCCGAGGGTGTGGACTACAGGGATAATCTGCTCTCTGCGGTCCTGGTCGTGGGCATGCCGTTCCCCCCACCTTCGCTCGAGGTCAACGCCCTGAAGGATTACTACTCCGAGCGTTTCGGCAAGTGGAAGGGTTACGATTATGCTTACCTCTATCCTGCCATGGGCAAGGTCCTCCAGGCTGCAGGGCGTGGGATCAGGTCCGAGACCGACCGTGGAGTTGTCTTGCTTGCGGACGAGCGGTTCGTTCAGCCGAAGTATTCCCGGGCGTTCCCGAAGAACATGAAGCCGAGAACTCCTGTAAGCTTGAAGGCTGAACTTGAGGAATTCTTTGATGAAGAATGAGGAGGAACGTGAGCCTTCATCAAAGATCCCGTCGGTCTCGAATACCAATGACGATCGACCGTAAGAGGATCGCTAGGTCCCTGACACATAAATACCGACGTAGGGGACCGTAGCGCGAAATTTATATATCCATTGATGCCGGTCCATACCCTGGGGGAGCATCGTGGATACATCCATCGACTACTACGAGGTCCTGGGAGTCAGCCAGGACGCAACATCAGCAGAGATCAAGAAGGCATACCGCCAGATGGCAGAGGCCTATCATCCCGACAGGGTATCGACCCTGGGCAAGAAGCTTCAGGAGCTTGCCAACGAGGAGATGAAAAAGATAAACATGGCCAGGCAGTGCCTTACAGACGAGGAGGAGCGTGCCAAATATGACGCCAAGCGTGGTGTCAAGCACGGTGGAGCAGCTGCCCCCTCTACCCCCACAGGAGGAACTCCACCTCCACCATCGGACATCTCTGACAAGATCTTGGAGACACAGAGCCTCATCTGGGAGGTCAAGGGCATGGGTGTGGACGTCACCGCCGCAGAGCGATTGTTCAACAACGCAAAAATAGCGTTTCAGAACAGCGACCCCAACAATGCCATGCGGATGCTTGCCCAGGCAAAGGCCCAGGCCGAGTCATCCAGGATGTACAAGGATTCCATGGATGCGCTGGCGGCTGCCAAGGCAAAGATCGATGAGCTCAAGTCCATCGGTGGGGATGCCACAGAATCCCTGGAGCTATATGCCAAGGCACAGCCTGCTGCCCAGAAGAACGATTATGTCAATGTCATCTACTACGCAGACCTTGCCAAGAAGAAGGCTGAGAAGCTCATCGAAGGCTATATCTACCATCTTCTCAAGGATTGTAAGAACGATATCAAGACCCTGTACGACCTTGGACTGGACATCAGCAAGATCCAGGAAGTGTACAACATGGCTAGGCCTGCTCTCAAGGAGCAGGACTTCAAGAAGGCCGCAGGGATAGGCACACAGGTCTATCAGATGCTGAAAGATACCCAAAGAGAGTATGTGGAGCAGCGTAGGCTCGAGGCCAAGGCGCACTTCAACATCCTCAGGCTCAAGGGTGAGAACAAGCTTGCCGGTGAGGCGGATTCCAAGCTTGAGACCGCCTTGACCGAGATGGGACTTGGCAACTACTCCCAGGCCATTGGTATGATAGAGGACCTATACAAGACAGAAAAGGAGGTCCTCATGACCGACATTGATGACGATATCGAGTTCCTGGAGGACGACCTGGAAGAGCTCAAGGAGGATTCCGAGGAGGTCATCCAGACAACGGACGATCCACTTCAGAGGAAGTTCACAATATACCAGAGGACACTTGAGCAGGTATGGGATGACCACGTGGTCACGAAGGATGAGTCACTGGTGCTCGAGAACCTTAGGGAACAGCTTGGCATATCTGCTGCTGAGCATGATGTTTTGGAAAAACAGGTCAAGGATAAGCTCGGAATTGAGAAATGATCAGAGCTTTTCCCACTTATACAGGTCCACTACCTCATTGAGAGTGGAACCTCTCTTGATCTCCTCGCGGATCCGGTTCTCCCTCTCCTTCACATCCACCGCCCGGTTCGCAACTTCTTGGGCTCTCTCTTTAGGAATGACCGCAACGCCAGAGTCATCTCCGACTATCCAGTCACCCTCGCGAACGGTCTGGCTGCCGCAGACTATCTCGGCCCTGTTCTCGCCAAAGCCCTTGGGTTCTCCTGCGTTAGGAGCGATGTGTCTGCAGAACAATGGGAAATCCATCTTCATGATGTCGTCCACATCCCTGGCAGCACCATCGATCACAACTCCAGCAAGTCCACGGTTCTTTGCAGACAAGGTAGCGAGCTCACCCCACATCGCGATGTGACCTCCGCCTGCATCAACTACCAATACTGACCCAGATGGTGCCTCATCTATGGCCTCAACAGGTTTGGCCCAGTCCCCATCCACGGTTCGAACTGTATACGCAGGACCAGCCATCTTGAGGAACGGTTTGACAGGTCGGATACCGACCATAGCTCCCTTCTTATGCTGGGCGTCACAGACGTTCGGGACCGATACGCACATGAAGGCCTTGCGCAGGTCGCCAGCTCCATATTTTTTATAGAGTTCGGACTTGACAACGGACTTCTCCACCATGGCCTTCTTGATAGCAACTGCAGCCTCCTTTGCATCAGGGGCCTTGGTGATGGCACCGCCCACGATGATGATGCTGGCTCCAGCCTCGACGACCTTGCCAGCGGTCTCGGAGTTTATCCCACCAGCACATGCCACAGGGATGTTCACCGCATCCACTATCCGCCCGACCTCCTCCATGGGAGTGCCGCCGAGCATCTGTGAATCGATGGAGACATGGAGGCAGATGAAGTCCACTCCCATGTTCTCGAGCTCCTTGGCCCTACCTATCTTGTCCTCGGTCCCAAGAAGGTCCACCATTATCCTGCACCCATACTTGCGACCGACGCGGACGGCCTCCTGGACCGTGCCGTCGTCGGATACTCCAAGGACAGCTACTATGGTGGCACCGGCCTTTGCGGCCATCTCAGTCTCGAACCCACCAACATCCATGACCTTCATGTCCGCGATGATCTCGTGCTTGGGAAAGGCCTTACGGACCTCCCTTACAGCTGCCATTCCCTCGGACTTGATAAGAGGTGTGCCTACTTCGAGCCAATCGGCTCCACCATTGACCGCTTCTGCGGCATATCCCATTGCCCTGTGAAGATTTATCTCGTCCAAGGCCACCTGCAAGACTGGCTCCATTGTGACACCGGGCCTGGATAAAGCAACTGGTTATTAATATAGCGTTCTATCGAGTTCGACCATTGCCGAATAGCGTTCTAGGCAGTGTTCGAACTCGTTCTGTTATCTTGAGAAACCAGAGAATACGCAATGTGCCATTATTGCCGAACCAGTGTCGCAAAACGGAAAAACCCAACAATAAATCTTATATTGAACCACATCTATGGATTGTTTAACCTAGCTAGTATGAATGACTGATACTAGCTCGAAATATATGGCAGGTGTCGATATGAATAGGGCCTTGAGATCGACCATTGTGTTGCTTATAACCTCTCTTTTCCTTGTAATGCTGTTCTCCAGCGTTGCATGGGCAGAAGAGGCACCGGAGCAGACAGAGACATCCTCTCGTCTGGATTACGTTTGTGAGAACTTTGAGGACGACCTAGAGACCAAGACGTTGACGTTTTCGGATTCAGGCTACAAGCTGACCCACGTCAAGCTCCCTGGCTCTTCCAAGATCCTCGATGCTACCATGGACATCCATGGTAAGCCAGTGTATACCGCTTCAGATAACTTCAACCTGAAGACGTATGCAGACACTTCTGACAAGACCGCTTACTGGGGTAGGAACTCCACCTCGGACCTTCCACCAAAGAACAGCCCCGGAAAGCTCATCGGTTGGAGCACCCAGTTCTCCTCTGGGCAGTATGCCAACATCGCGGTGAACAACTCTGCAGGTGTCTACCACGAGGCTTCTTCTCAGTATAGCGGGAATCCTGCATACCATCTGTTCAAGATGCGGGTCAACAAGGCCCAGACCTCGCACATGTACATACTGTGGAAGGGGAACGGTTATCACAACACCTATCAGTATTACAAGCAGACCATCTACATGGCCGTGTGGCACGGTGGCGCAAATGGCTGGATCCAGTTCGGACAGGTCAAGTGCGACTCTGGAAGCCAGGCCACCAATTACTATCTTACAGCGGATGTCGACCGCGCATATCTGGAAGACAATGAGCTCTATATCTGTGTCTGGTCCAAGGAGACCCAGTACAGCTATGGATACTATCAGGCCCTGACGACCAGATATATCGAGGTCAAGGCATACGACAGGGACCCCAACTATCCGACCAACCCAACTATTGATGTGGGTTACGACGGATACAACGACTGGGAGCACACTGGAGGCGAGCTTTCAACAAAGAAGACCTTCCAGGGCTCCAAGTTCATCAACGCCCTCCAGGCTGCCGTGGACCTTGTGGATGAGGGAGAGACCGAAGTAGAGATCAGGACTGGCACTGCAAGCATGGGTGAGTTCTACTTCTCCAACCTTACTATCAACTACAAGTACAACGAGGTTCCGATCCTTCAGAACCTTCCACCGATGCTTCAGATATTCGAGGACGCTGGCAAGGTGACCACGGAGTTCGATCTATCGGACCCATTGTTCCTATATGATGACAATGGCTATGAGAACCTAGATATCGAGTTCGTTGGTTCGGACGAGGAAACGGTAGAGTTCGGCGTGGACAGTCAAGGTTTCATGACAGTGGAACCGGCACCGAACTTCTATGGTTCGGTGCAATACAAGATCCGGGTCACGGACTGGGGTCTTGATGACATTCCAGGTTCCGGCGATGACGTTGTGGTCGAGTCACCTGACCTGACCATCTGGGTCATCGAGACCAACGATGCTCCGAAGGTCATCTCGTGCAATGGCAAGGACATCCTGTCTACAGACATTGTGATGCTCGAGGGTGCAGAGGGAGCAACAGAGGACTCCAGGTTCAACCTCACCTTCGAGGTGATCGAGGAGGATGGTGACGACCTGTATGTCACCACCAACTTCACAAACAGGAGGTTCAAGGTGGACAGGGACACCGGTGACAGCTACTTCGAGCCTACCCAGGCCGATGTCGGTAAGCACTGGATCGGAATGACCTTCGAGGAGGTCAACCAGTCCGCTACCGAGGTTCTTTCCCACGAGATCACCCTCGTTCTGGACGTTGCGAACGTCAATGACAACCCAACGGTCACCAAGGTTGCCCTGGAAGATGGCACAGACGTTACCTTCTCCGGAGGTGTGGCAGAGCTTACCATACCTGAAGATACAACTCTGAACTGGACTGTTAAGATGGCCGACCCTGACGGTGACGACGTCTCGTTCTCGTCCAACTACACAAACGCTCGGTTCAGCTACGATGGCTGGGATGGAACCTGTTCCTTCTCACCTATCCAGACCGATGTCGGTGTCCACTGGATCGGACTGACCCTGGACGACTCACTTGGAGGCTCCAATGAGTACTCCATCAAGGTGACCGTTACAGCCGTCAACGACGGACCAACGGCAAGGCCGATAACCTTCACCAACGATGGATTGAACGTCACCTTCACAACCACTGCTGGAATCGACCCTGACAACACCGAGCTCCTCTACATCTGGGATTTCGGCGATAGGTCGGACACAGCGCTTGGTATGGAAGTGTGGCATATCTTCCCAAGCGAGGGTATCTACACAGTAACACTGACAGTGTCTGACACACAGCTCACCGACAAGGTGACCGTTGAGGTCAACCTCACCGGCGAGGCCAACACTGGCGGCGGTGGAGGCGGTGGAGGCTCTGGTGGTGGAGGCGGAACTGGTGGCGGTGGAACTGGCGGTGGCGATTGGAACACTACCAACAACGAGGCAGAGGGCGACAACAGCATGATGATCACTGCGATCGTCATTATCGTGGTCGTCGTCATGCTCCTGGCCGTTATTGGTGTCATCGTCGGTGTGGTCGTAAAGACCCAGATGAGCGGTGACTTCGGTGTGGACGCACCACCAGATAAGAAGAAGTCCAAGCCAAAGACGGACAAGCCTGCGACCACGCAGAACCCAGCCCAGGCCGCACCACAGCCAGCTACCACCCAGGCAGCAGGACCTGTGCAGCAGCAGCCACAGCAGGGATATCAGACCGCGCAGCCTGCCCAGCAGCCTGCACAGACCGGTCCGTATCAGCAGCCTCCACAGTAAATGTTCGAGCTCTGAACGGAGTTCGGATACATACCGAGATAAATTGCTGTTCAGAACTAAGTTAGCGTATGCTGAATGGTTCTGAACAGCAACCGTTCTTTTCTGTATCCGAACGTAGAGAAGAGGGAGAGCATTTACTCTGGACCTTAGAACATCAAATAAAAGAAAGAGGCCGGTGCCCTTTCAGACACCGACACTTATTGACTTATACTGGACGCCTGAAGTTCTTACCAGCATACTTTGCCACGGAGCCGAGGTCCTCCTCGATCCGCAGGAGCTGGTTGTACTTGGCTGTCCTGTCACTTCTGCACGGAGCACCGGACTTGAGCTGTCCAGTGTTCAGAGCAACGGTCAGGTCTGCGATGAACGTGTCCTCAGTCTCACCGGACCTGTGGGACACCATGACACCGTATCCATTGCGGAACGCCATGTTGGATGCATCCATGGACTCTGTGACCGTGCCTATCTGGTTGACCTTGAGAAGGAGCGCGTTGCATGCGTTCTTCTGGATGGACTTCTTCAGCATGTCCGTGTTGGTGACCAGCAGGTCATCGCCAACGATCTGGACCTTGTCGCCTATGGCCTTGGTGATGTTGATGAAACCATCCCAGTCGTCCTCGTGGAAAGGATCCTCGATGGAGACGATGTTATATTGCTTGGCCAGGTCCTCGTATATGTCCACGAGCTTGCTAGATGCATACATCTTGCCTGCAAGGTCGTACTTCTTCTTCTTGGGCTCGTAGAACTCTGACGCTGCAGCATCCATTCCAAGGGCCATCTCCTTCTGGTAGCCGCATTCCTCGATGGCCTTCCAGATGAGGTCGAATGGTTTTTCGAGGTTGACCATTGGTGGTGCGTAGCCGCCCTCGTCACCGATGTTGGTGCCTGCTGGGCCGAACTCCTTTTCCAGGATCTTTCCGAGCTGGTGGTAGACCTCGGCGCTCATCCTGAGGGCCTCTGAAAAGCTCTTTGCACCGACTGGCAGGACCATGTGCTCCTGGATGTCCAGGTTGTTTCCTGCATGGGCTCCACCATTGATGACGTTCATGGATGGGACAGGCAGGAAGATGGTGTTAAGACCGCCAAGGTGCCTGTAGAGCGGGATGTCCAATGCCTGGGCTGCTGCCCTGGACGCTGCCATGGACACACCAAGGATCGCATTGGCACCGAGCTTTCCCTTGTTCTTTGTGCCGTCAAGGGCTATGAGCATCTCGTCGATACCGCGCTGGTCGGTTACGTTCATTCCTAAAAGCTCTGGCATTATCTTCTCATTGACATTGGCAACTGCCTTGTTGACGCCCTTGCCGTGCCAAGCCTTCTTCTTGTCCCGAAGCTCAACAGCTTCCTTGCTTCCCGTGGACGCACCGGATGGGACTGCTGCCCTTCCGATACCGAACTCGGTCTCTATCTCGACCTCTACTGTAGGGTTGCCCCTTGAATCGAGCACAGGTCTTGAGAACACATCGATTATCTCAATGAACATGGCCATTCCTCAATTCATCTTTGAATTGAAAGGAAAATCTTAGGCTGCTATTTAAAGATGTTCATGACCTCAGGAACAGGGTATGAGAAAGGTGTAAAAAAGGCAAAGTATTTAGTGCTCTAGAATGCATGAATTTATGCATCCACAGCACTGTGGGAAACGCAATAATTTGTGAATAAATTACGCATGGATGTTGCGATAAGTTTTTATAGGGATACGTAATATCCGACATCATGGATATCCTGCAGGTCAGATATCCGTATCAACACCATAGGAGAGATTTGCATGGTTGGCAGTAGTGAACCACTGAAGAACCCTGAGAACAAGACTATGTTGATCCTGGCATCTTTGGCCCTTACATTCTGGCTTCCAGTGATCGCATTGGTCATCAAGGGAAAGGACGACCCACAGATCAAATTCATGGCGATACAGAGCATTATTTGGTGCCTCATCGGGTACCTGCTTTGCTGGGTGCTCTACATCCCATGGCTCATTGCAGCTGTTATGACACTGCTCGGACTGCTCAAGGCCCTCAAGGGAGAGGTCTGGGAGTCCCCAGTCATCGGCGGCATGGTCAAGTCCAAGATCCTCAAGCAGTAAGCTTTTGATCTTGAACACCTGGAACGGTCCTCGCGACCGTTCCTCGCCTCTTTTTTTTATTTCCTTTTTTCTTCGAGCGTGAGCTATCATTCCTTTCTCTGCTTAGTGAAAGATATATTATATCCGACCCCACATATTCATCATCATGGCCACTGAGAAAGAACCCGGAAAGACCGAAGAGAAGATCCAATCGAGCCAGAAGGCTCCTCGGACCTCTCGGGATAAGCCCCTCAAGGAGAAGGTCAAGAAGAAGAAGACCGGGAAGAAACGGAAGCAGCAGGACCAGTGGCAGCAACCACCACCAGGTCACGGCTACGGCCCACCGCCTGGTTATCAACATCCACCGCCAGGTTATGGCTATGGACCACCTCCACCAGGATACCAGAGACCACCAGAGTATGCCCAGCCAGATGGAGGACCGTACGA